>CAZUJI010000187.1:0-3662 GCA_964620235.1 uncultured Eubacteriales bacterium | reverse complement strand
AGTAGGAGGGTTTGCGGAAAATGATTTCAGCGATTTTGGTTTGCCCCATGACATAGAGAGTTCCCAAAAGTGTGTTTTTGGGGATTGTTCGGATTGGGGAAAAGCCCCAAATTGCCTAAAAATCAGTATATTTCCCGCTCCCAATTTCGTTTTTGGGAAGGAGGTCATTGTTTTTGGGAAAACCGTTCCCGTTTTTGGGAGATTTTTGGGAAATTAATTTTAATATACAAGGAGGCTTATAGAATGCGCAAAAAGAATTTCAAGGGCAGATGTGAAAAACGGTCGCTCAGTAAATGTCATGATGTCTGCCGGACTTATGACCCTATCCAATATGCCTATGCCGATATTCTGCAATCTGATGATGATATTGCAGAAATTCGGTGCAATGTTTTATTGGATGGTTTGGAGCCGGGTGAATTCACAACTGATTTTGTCTGCGTCAAAACGAATGGTGATTTGATAG
Organism: uncultured Eubacteriales bacterium; assembly: GCA_964620235.1. GTDB lineage: Bacteria > Bacillota > Clostridia > Oscillospirales > Acutalibacteraceae > CAZUJI01. Next base: position 3,199 of record CAZUJI010000187.1, on the reverse strand, counting down.
TGCGGGAGTGTGTTCAAAGAAATCATCTGACTAAGCCATTGACCGTCAAGCTGCTGGATGCATCTAGGGATTATTGGCTGAGACATGGCGTTACTGATTGGGGGTTGGTTATCGATGCAGAGAAATAATTTGTTGCAGAATGATGGAACGATTTACCGTGTGCTGGATGTCACGGAAGAAAGGATTCTCATTATCGATTGTATCAAGCGGTCAATGCCACAATGGATTGATGCCGCCACCGTTAGCCAATACCAGCCCGCCACCGAAGATGATTTGCTGGAACAATCAGAGGTTGAACTATTTGATATTGATTCTCTGGATGCTGAAAGTAAGAGAACTGTGCATGAACGCTTTACTATGGTTGCAGGTGTACTTCCCTTTATAGCAGATGACAGGTTGCGGACTTATGCTATTAACAGAATTGCAGCAGATAGAAACGTAAGCAAGCAAACGATACGCAACTATTTGTGCTTGTATCTAGCCTATCAAAACATTTCTGCCCTTGCACCTAAACGGACAACTAGTGATAAACCTTTAACCAAAGATGAGAAGAATATGCGGTGGGCATTGAACAAGTTTTTCTACACGCAGAATAAGAACAGTCTAAATACTGCCTACACATATATGCTCAAAGAACGATATACCGATGGTTTAGGAAATCTCTTTGCTGAACATCCAACCTTTAACCAATTCCGCTACTTTTACCGAAAGCACAGAAAAATGCAGACCTACTACATATCCAGAAATGGGCTGAAAGACTACCAGCGGAATAACAGACCACTTATAGGAAACGGTGTCCAGGAGTTTGCTCCAGCTATCGGTGTTGGTATGTTGGACAGCACCATATGCGACATTTATTTAGTAGATGATGCTCATAATTTGGTTGGCAGACCCATTTTGACGGCTTGTGTGGACGCTTTTAGTGGTTTGTGTTGCGGTTACTCTCTTTCATGGGAAGGAGGCGTGTACAGTCTCCGAGGACTTGTAACGAACATTATTTCTGATAAAGTGGAATGGTGCAAAAGGTTTGGTATCACTATTACAGCAGAAGAATGGAATTGCAGCCAGCTCCCCGCCACACTGGTTACTGATAAAGGCAGCGAATACAAGTCTGCTAACTTCGAGCAAATAGCCGAATTGGGTGTAACCGTGGTCAACCTGCCCTCTTATAGACCGGAATTGAAAGGCTCAGTCGAAAAGTTCTTTGATTTGGTACAAAGCAGCTACAAGCCCTATTTGAGGGGTAAAGGCGTAATTGAACCAGACTATCAGGAACGGGGCGCACATGATTACCGGAAAGATGCTTGCCTGACCTTGGAAGCGTTTGAGACCATTATTATACACTGCATCGTTTACTACAATAGCCAGAGAATTATTGAGAATTTTCCCTATACTCAGGAGATGCTATCAGCTAAAATCCCGCCACATTCAAGTGCTATCTGGAATTGGAATATGACTCAGCCAGGAGCGAACCTCATTCCAGTAAGCAAAGAACATTTGCTACTTACTCTGCTGCCCAGAACTACAGGTACATTCTCCCGCCACGGTCTGAAAGTAAATAAATTACGGTACTTTTGTGATGGTTTTACGGAAGAACTTCTAAAAGGTGGTGCCGTTGCCGTCGCATACAACCCAGAGGATGTATCTATGGTGTGGGTATTGATGAATGGAACATACACCAAATTTGATTTGATTGAGACTAGATTTTGTGGTAAGGAATTAGCTGCCGTACAAGAAATGCAGTCCACCCAAAGGGGATTGGTTAAAGAAGCCACCCAGAATAATCTTCAAGCGAAAATCTCCCTTGCAGAGCATATTAGCACAATTGCCGCTAATGCTGTATGTACTGGAACAACCAGCACAAAATCAATCCGTGAAAATCGGAAGCGTGAACAACGAAAGCAACATAAGGATTTTATGAAAGTCGGTGATATAAATGGATAAATTAGCTGATATTATCAAAGCATTGCCACCGATGAAAGCTGGAGATGAATTGATTTCAGCATTGACGGTACTTCCTGAATACGATGTATCTATTTGTGATGAACACGAAGCAATCAGGCTAATGGCGTTGTCAGACCTTTATAAAATCTATCTTCCTTCTCAAATGTCCGTTGAAATTTACAGCAAGCTATATCTTGCTTTACTCCGCTCCCTGCAAAAGAAAACCACAAAGACAGCAACACAGCAGCGAAACGAGAATCATAAAGCTATCTGCAAACAAGATTACAATGGTATCTTGGGTGGAGCTGATAGCTTTACAATCATAGGCTCAAGTGGCATTGGAAAGAGTTCTGCCATTAATCGGGCAATTGACCTGATAACCGCCACCGGCATTATTGAAACTAAAGAACCATATAGCAGAATCATCCCTTGCATTGTGGTTCAGTGTCCATTCGATTCATCTGTGAAAGGTTTATTACTTGAAATCCTGAGAAAAGTGGATGAATGCCTAAATAGCAAGTATTACGAAAACGCCTTGCGTGTCAGGGCAACCACGGATATGCTGATAGGTAGCGTCAGTCAGGTTGCGCTAAACCATATCGGATTACTTGTCGTAGATGAAATTCAGAATGTATGCAATAGCCGCCACGGTAAGAGCTTAGTTGGAATGCTTACCCAGCTTATCAATAACAGCGGTATTTCTATTTGCATGGTTGGTACACCGGAAAGCGCAGTTTTCTTTGAACAAGCAATGCAGCTTGCCAGACGGTCACTAGGTTTGCAGTATACAGCAATTGAGTATAACGCTTATTTCCGTGATTTTTGCCGTACTCTGTTTTCTTATCGCTATGTCAAACATAATGCTATACTGACAGAAGCTATTATGGCATGGCTATATGAACACAGTGCCGGTATTATCTCTGTGGTCGTTTCTTTGATTCATGATGCCCAGGAGATAGCCATTCTCAGTGGTAAAGAGATGCTATCTCTCGATACCCTGAATGAAGCATACCAAAAGCGCTTGTCTCTACTCCATGGCTATATCGAACCTACTATGACAAAGCAAACATATGCCGCCTCCAAAAGCAAAAAAGCACCCGCTACGGAAGCGAGTGCAGAAATTAAAGAAAATCAGTGTGCTATTGTAGATTTGGTCGCTAAGGCAAAACGCGAATGCATTGATATTGTTTCTTTGTTACAAGAATATATGGCGGTTGTGGAGGTGCCGGTATGATTATATATTTACCTTCAATAT
>CAZUJI010000186.1:0-3673 GCA_964620235.1 uncultured Eubacteriales bacterium | reverse complement strand
CCGATATTGAATTTTGCACCGGCTGCTTTATGCTGGTGCGTACCGCCTATTTAAAAGAGCTAAAGGGCTTTGACCCGCGTTATTTTATGTATATGGAGGACGCAGATATATCCCGCCGTTTGCAAAAATACGGCCGCTTGGTGTTTTACCCGCTAACCCACATTGTGCATTTGTGGAAGCGCTCAAGCCATAAAAAAATAAAATTCCTATATATACACACTATGTCAATGTTAAAATATTTTTGGAAGTTTAAATAAGGAGTGATTTTTTTGCGCATATTTATTACCGGCGCAAACGGCCAATTGGGGCAAACGCTGCAAAAATTGCTGCAAAGCGGTCAAAGCCCCCTTGGTAAAATAGATGACGCCTACAAAGATTGCGTTGTTCACACCGCAGATATTGATACTTTAGATATTGCCGACAGTCAGGCCGTTATGCAAGCCGTAACCTGCTTTGCACCCGATGTGATTATCAACTGCGCTGCTTTTACCAACGTAAACGCTTGCGAAACCCGGCAGCAGGATGCATACGCCGCCAACGCAACAGGGCCTAAAAATTTAAGCCTGGCTGCAAAGGCGGTCAATGCAAAATTGGTGCATATTTCTACCGACTACGTCTTTTCGGGTGATACGCCCGGCGAGCGGGTGGAAACAGATCCTTGCGCACCCCAAAGCGTATACGGCTCCACCAAGTACGCAGGCGAGCAATTCGTTACACAAAACTGTAAAAAGTATTTTATTCTTCGCACCGCTTGGCTGTACGGTAAAATCGGCAACAACTTTGTAAAAACCATTTTAAAAAATGCCAAAGAAAAGGGTGTTTTAAAGGTAGTAAACGACCAATACGGTAACCCCACCAGCTGTGAAGATTTAGCCTACCACATTTTACAGTTGGCCGTTAGCGAATTTTACGGTATTTATCACTGCACCAACGAAGGTATTTGCACCTGGTACGACTTTGCTTGCAAAATTGTAGAATACGCCGGTATACCCTGCACGGTAAACCCCTGCAGCACCGACGAGTTCCCCACCCCCGCTAAACGCCCTGCCTACTCGGCTTTAAAAAACGAGGCGTTAGCAAACACCATTGGTAACAAAATGCGCCCCTGGCAGGTTGCATTAAAAGAATATATTAACACTTTGGAGGATTAATATGAAAACCTATCTTGTAACCGGCGGTGCCGGGTTCATCGGCTCAAACTTCATCTTGTATATGTTAAGAAAATATCCGGATATTAAAATCATCAACGTAGATGCTTTGACCTATGCCGGTAACTTAGAGAATTTACGCGATGTTGAGAATAACCCCAATTACTCTTTTATTCAATGTGATATTTGCGACAAGGCCGCTATTGAGGGCATTTTCTGCTCTAATAAAATCGACTACGTTGTAAACTTTGCCGCCGAAAGCCACGTAGACCGTAGCATCAGCGACCCCGAGATTTTTGTAAAAACCAACATTTCGGGTACCGTTAACTTGTTAAACACTGCCAAAAAGGCTTGGTTAAAAGACGACGATACCTTTATGGAGGGCGTTAAATACCTGCAGGTATCTACCGATGAAGTGTACGGCTCTTTAGGCCCCGACGGTTTCTTTACCGAAACAACGCCTATTTGCCCCCACTCCCCCTACTCGGCGTCAAAGGCCTCGGCCGATATGCTGGTTAAGGCCTACCACGATACCTACGGTATGCCGGTAAATATCACCCGTTGTTCTAACAACTACGGCCCCTATCAATTCCCTGAAAAGTTAATCCCCTTGATTATGAACAACACCCTATCTCACAAGGATTTGCCGGTATACGGTGACGGTATGCAAATCCGCGACTGGCTGTATGTTGACGACCACTGCAAAGCCATTGATATGGTTCTGCGCGACGGTGTTGTAGGCGAGGTATATAACGTAGGCGGCCACAACGAACGCACCAACATTTTTATTGTTAAAACTATTATCAATTATATTAAAGACAACATGGACCCCACCGTCGGCGAGCATATGATCAAGCACGTTACCGACCGTAAGGGCCACGACCGCCGCTACGGCATTGACCCGCAAAAAATCAAAGATGCATTAGGCTGGTACCCTGAAACTCCCTTTGAGGTTGGCATTATTAAAACCCTGCAATGGTACTTAGACAACCCCGAGTGGGTAAAAAACGTTACCAGCGGCGAATACCAAAAATATTACGCAAAAATGTACGAGGGCAAATAAAATGGGGAATTTTACGTTTATTAAAACCGATATTGAAGGCGTAATAATTGTAGAGCCTAAGGTATTTGGCGACCATCGCGGCTATTTTATGGAAACGTATCAGGCCGATGCCTTTGCCGAAGGCGGTATTACCGCCACCTTTGTGCAAGATAATCAGTCTAAATCTAAAAAAGGCGTTTTGCGCGGCTTGCATTATCAAAAAACTTTTCCACAAGCCAAATTGGTGCGGGTAATTAAAGGTGAGGTGTTTGACGTAGCCGTTGATCTTCGACCGGATAGCACCACCTACGGCAAATGGGTCGGCGTTGTGCTTTCGGAAGAAAACAAACGTCAATTCTTTGTACCTAAGGGCTTTGCTCACGGCTTTTTAGTACTGTCTGACGAGGCCGAGTTCTGCTACAAGTGCGACGATTTTTATCATCCCGAGGACGAAGGCGGCTTGTTGTGGAACGACCCGTCGATTGGTATTCAATGGCCCATTGGCGAGGATATTACACCCTTACTTTCTGAAAAAGATAAAGTACACCCTTTATTAAAAGATTTAAAATAAGCAAAAAGTCCGGACAATCGTCCGGACTTTTTTATGCGCCGATTTTTAAACGTAAGCGCAGCTTATCGGCAATCATAGCAATAAACTCACTGTTGGTCGGTTTACCTCTGCTATTATGGATAGTATAACCAAAATAGGAATTCAGTACATCCACATCTCCCCTATCCCAAGCCACTTCAATGGCGTGACGAATGGCTCTCTCGACTCTTGAGGACGTAGTTGCATACTTTTTGGCAACCGTTGGATATAGAATTTTGGTTACCGAATTGATAATATCCGCATTTTTAACGGCTAAGGTTATTGCCTCGCGTAAGTAATGGTAGCCCTTAATATGGGCAGGCACACCAATTTGATGAATAATCTCTGTAATCATTAGCTCTAAATCAGAGTCCATTGGTGTGTTCCGCTTTGTTGCACCGTCTATCACTCGGGCAGGTATGTTTGTTAAACGAAAAATACGTTCGGCCAATACCCCAAAATCAAAAGGCTTTAAAAAATAATAGGCAGCTCCGCTTTCTAAAATCTCGGTCTCTAATTTAATATTATCAAAGCTGGACATAACCATTATCAACGGGCGTTGGCTTTCTTCTATATTCCGTACTCGTTGTAAAATACCGAATACATCTAAATTAGGCATAAAAATTTCGGTTAATACTACGTCGGGCTGACATTCTTTTATCTTTTCTATTACTTTTAAGCCGTCTTTTGCGCATAAATGGGGACTCATACCATAGCTTTTTAGGGCATTCGCGCAGTTTTGCCCAAATTCTGTAGAATCATCTGCTATTAAGATTTTCAATTTCTTTTCCATAACGTTTACCTCACTTTTTGATTTTACCATATTTTACCATATTTTACATTTATTTGCAATAGGAAAAATAAAAAGAATATCGCATTTATCGACAAAAGACG
>CAZUJI010000185.1:0-3688 GCA_964620235.1 uncultured Eubacteriales bacterium | reverse complement strand
TTTCATTATTCAATATTCATCATTCATTCGACAGGATTTTCAATGAATAATGAATAATGAAGCCGCTTCGCTGATGAATAATGAATAATTCCGGTGTTCAAATATATCAGTTTACAACCCCAGCCCATCCCGATACGCGGTGGGGGATACCCCGTACACCGCCTTAAAATTGCGGTAAAAGGTCGAAAAATCTGCAAAGCCGCAGTGGCTTGCTACCTGTGTAACGGGGGTCTGCTCATTCATCAGCATAGCGGCAGCCTGCTGCATTTGCATACGGCTTACGTAGCTTTTAGGCGCCTCGCCCATAGCGGCGGTAAATAGCTTTCTAAAATAAGATTCGCTCATAAAGCAGGCGTCGGCCATGGCCTTGGGGGTGGGTCGCAGCCCCTTTTTTATATGGGTAGATACCAAATGCAGCGCCGGCAAAATGCTCTTGGTTTTGGCAACGGTGGAGGTAGTGGCCGTGCCCGAGCCCAGCATTTTTAACAGCAGCACAATTTTCAGCGCCAGTAGGTCGGCGTCCTGCTCCTCCGACTGAATCATTGCCGCAATCTCTTTTATTGTATTGGCCGCGGGGGTTTGATTTTTAAATATGCCGCCGCCTTGGATTTTTTGAATCAGCCCGTCTATAAACAACGGGTCAAAGGCTATATTTTGCGACGAAAGCCGCAAAAGGTCAATGTTTATAAACATCCAAAGGGTGCCCTCTTGCTCGGCGGTGTTGTAGTGGGGCGCATAGGGCAAAATGCATTGCGCATCCCCCTTTTGGTAGGGTATGGGCGCATTTTGGGTTAGGTATTGCCCCGCGCCCTCTAAGCATACCCCAAGCTCTAAAACGCTGTGGTAGTGCAAAAAATTCTGCCTGCGCACCGGTAAGTGGTATAGCGAAACGGTATAAAAATTACTTTTGTTTTTGGCCGCTGCTTGATAAATTACCTGCATATCCTCACCTCATTTCTTATTATATTTTTAAAGAAAATCGTTGTCAAGAAAAATCGAAAATGCAATGTAAAAATCCATAATGCAATAGACAAATCGCAGTAAATCTTATATACTCAAAATAAACACGATTGAATTTTAGAAAGGATTTTGCAATATGGTAAATTGCGTAGTTCAAGACACACAACCAAAAACACTCCAAAAAAACAACCAATTTTCTAAATTAGAGGGCGTGCTGCAAGAGGCGGTTACCTTTATTGAGCGCAACCAAATCTGCGAGACCGGCCTGTGGCAAAAGTTTGTTTCTATCTTCAGCTTAGGGGAGGACGGCTGCGGTCAGGTAGGCGTAAGCTGGCGCAGCGAGTATTGGGGCAAAATGATGCGGGGCGCCTCAATGGTTTTAAAATACACCAAAAACGAGCCGATGTATGAAATTATTCGCGATAGCGTGTTAGATATACTCACCTGCCAAGACGAGCAGGGCCGTATCACGGGCTACAATACCGAGGAGGAGTTTACCCGCTGGGATTTGTGGGGCCGCAAATACGTTATGCTGGGTATGCAGTATTTTATGGAGATTTGCGATGACGAGGCCCTAAATCGCAGGCTAATAGATTCTATGTGCCGTCAGGCCGACTACATCATCGACCGCATCGGCCCCGATAAGTTAGACATTCGCACCTGCTCCAAAAACTGGGAGGGTATGAATTCCTGCTCTATTTTAGAGCCTATGGTACGCCTTTATAAATTAACCGGCAACCAAAAATATTTTGATTTTGCCGAGTATATTATCTCCACCGGCTTTATTCAGTCGGCCAATATTATTGATTTAGCCCGGCAGGGGGTACCCCCTTACCAATACCCCGTGGTAAAAGCCTACGAGATGATGTCTTGCTTTGAAGGCCTTTTGGAGGTTTACTATATTACCGGGATTGAGAAGTATAAAACCGCCCTTTTACAATTTGGTAAAAGAATTATGGAGGAAGAAATCAGCGTTATCGGCTGCAGCGGCTGCACCCACGAGCTATTTGACCATACCCGCGTGCGCCAGACCCAAACCGACTATCAAGGCATTGTGCAAGAAACCTGCGTTACCGTTACCTGGATGAAATTTGCCGCCTCTTTGTTAGAGCTTTCGGGTGACAGCGACTACGCCGACCACATCGAGCGGTCCTTCTACAACGCCTATATGGGCTCGCTAAATACCCACCGCGTGCCTTTTTACCGCAAGGACGTGCCCTGCGTACCCCAGGTGCTGCCCTTTGACAGTTACTCGCCGCTGACGGCCGACCGTAGAGGCCGCAAGGTAGGCGGCTATAACCACTTTGCCGACCGTAGCTTCTACGGCTGCTGCGCTTGCATCGGCGCGGCAGGCGCCGGTACCATCCCCGAGATTGCCGTAATGACCTCGGCCGACGGCCTGACCCTGCAATTTTACGAGCAAGGGGTGCTTACGGCGCAAACCCCCGCAAAGCACAACGTTAAAATCAGTGTGGATACCGCCTACCCTTACAACGGCGCGGTAAGTTTGCAATTAGAGCTTGCTGAAAAAGAGAATTTTGCCATAAGCTTGCGGATTCCCGCCTGGTGCCAAAACGCCACCGTCACCTGCGGCGGCAAAACCGAGCAAGCCCAACCCGGGTATTATAAAATCAGTAAAACCTGGAAAAGCGGTGACGAAATTCTGCTCAACCTGCCTATGCAGGTGGTAAAGCATCTGCCCGATGCCGACCAGGTCAACCCCGACCAATTTGCCTGCTACACCTACGGCCCCTTGGTTTTAGCGGCCGACAAGCGCCTTTGTGACCCCGATGCCGTGCTGGATATTGTGGCCGACGAAAAGGGCGTTGTAGAATCTAAGGCGGTAGATTGCCTGAAAATAAAAGAGGCCCACGTTTGTCTTGAGGTACCTCTGGCGAGCGGTGAGCGGGTTTGCTTAATTGACTACGCCTCGGCGGGCAAAACCTGGACCGACGACTCCAAAATGGCCGCTTGGTTAAAAGTAAAGGCTTTGGCAGAATAAAATATAAAAGCGTTATGAAAAAATCATAACGTTTTCTTTGTTTTTAGTATTGCACTTTGCGCCCGTTTTGGTATAATAAAGAAAATGCAAATCAGAAAGAGGTATAGCTATGCAAAAATCCAATTCGGCGGTGCAAAAAATCAGCCTTTCGGCCTTGTTTTTAGCCATAGGTCTGCTTTTGCCATTGCTTACCGGCCAAATTAAAGAAATTGGCGATTCTCTGCTGCCTATGCACCTACCGGTGTTGTTGTGCGGCCTGCTTTGTGGGTGGAACTACGGCGGCTTAATTGGGCTTTTGTTGCCGCCGATGCGTTCGCTGTTGTTTGGTATGCCTCCAATGTACCCAAATGCTTTGTGGATGGCTTTGGAATTGGCCACCTACGGCGCCGTAGTCGGCTTGACCTATAGTCGGGTCAAAAAGCACTCCCTTGGCCGCCTGTACGCCTGCCTGGTTACGGCAATGCTGGCAGGGCGCTTGGTTTGGGGCGTGGCCAAAGCGGTTTTGTTGGGCGTAGGGGGTAAAAGCTTTACCCTTGCCGCTTTTTTTGCCGGCGGGTTTGTAGACGCCCTACCGGGTATCTGCCTGCAGCTACTACTGATTCCAACGATTATTCAAACCATACAATATTTTAAAAAATCATAAAAAAAGATGCAACCAACGGTTGCATCTTTTTATTGTATAACGAAAACGCAGCGAACCGTCGCGTGGTTCAAAAGAGCTTTAGC
>CAZUJI010000184.1:0-3692 GCA_964620235.1 uncultured Eubacteriales bacterium | reverse complement strand
AACAATCCCAGCTACATTTTCCGTACCAGCTCTTTTACCATACTCTTGCACTCCGGATTTTGACTGTGGATGTTGAAAAATTTGTAAGAAATGTCAAGGAACTTTGCAAAGTCCGTCAGATTGATCCGACTAATGCGTGCATTGAAAGTGGATTAAACAGATCTTTTTTATCTGATTTGGCAAAAGGAAAATCGAAAAACCCAAGATTTCATAGCATAGAAAAACTGGCTAACTATCTTGGTGTTCCAGCTTCAGACTTGATAGGAGAATCTTACGTTAAACACACGACCGGAGAAATTGTTGATACCTCTGGCGTTTCAGAGGAAGCTATGTCTATGGCCCGCGCCTATGATCGAGCTACTGACCCAATTCGCGAAATTGTTCGTGTAACATTGAAGCCTTATGACCTTTCTTTTGCACCAGAGGAATAAACAAATTAGGAGGGATTTCTGTGCATTTAAAATGCGTAGAATGTGGCCGTTCACGGTTATTTTACAAGCTTTCAGCGGCAGGACTTTGTGAGCAGTGCATTGCGGAAGCCGAAGATCAAAAGCGGCTTGAAGAACAGCGCAGAGTCGAGGAACAAAAGCGCTTAGAAGAAGAACGCCGCAAACAGGAAATACAACGGCAATATGAAGAAAAGGTCCGCCAATATAAAGAAATGCTTGCGGAAATTGAATCTGTTGAGGTTAAAACAAGTGCTGAACCATCAAAAATAATCCTACTTAAAGACCAACCTGCAATCACTTTTTCTTCTATCACTTCAAAAACATCTCTGAACAATTTGGGAAACTATGTTGTCGTAGATGTTGAAACCACCGGTTTGCAACCGTCTAAATGTGAAATTATCGATTTGGCAGCGATTCGCTTTTATAACTTTGAACCTGTTGAAAAATTTTGTACCCTGCTTTCCACCAAAAAACCAATTCCACAAAAAGCTCAAAACATCAACCACATCACCGACGAAATGGTCCAAGGAATGCCGCGCTTTCAGGATATTGCTGCCAGTTTTATTGACTTCATCGGGAAAGACAATCTTGTTGGGCATAATCTTGGGTTTGATCTTGATTTCCTTGTGCGATACGGAGCGGATGTAACCGTGCAAAAACGCAAGTATTACGACACACTTGAAATCGCCAGAAAAACCGTCAAAAAAGAAAGAATCAGAGAACGCTGGGACAAAGACTTCGGATTAGATTACGAAATATCAGAAGGCGTTGCAAACTATAAGCTGGATACTCTTTGTGACTGGTATGGAATCTGGAATATACAAAGCCATCGTGCCGAAGGTGATGCAGTTGCAACCGGAATGCTGTTTAAAAAACTAGTGTATGAAAAGCTAAAGATATGAGGGCGGGCCCGCCGGGCCGAAACCCGACGAGCCCGTGAGAGAGGATGGCGGGTTCAGTAGATCAGAAACAGGCCCTCCTGTGATGGTCTATCGGACCACGGTTCCTTTCTAAAGGCTGTTGTATGTATGCTGTCGGGCCTGTCCTGATCTTGCCCTGATTATTCCTGAAATGGCGCGGCAAATTCAATTCGCAAATTTGGAAACCCCTGCCGTTGCACGGTAAATTTGGCTGCCGTTCACGGTAAATTTATATGACCGGAGGCGGTAACATGCCGATCGCGAGCAACCTGAAATACTGGCAGAGCCTGAGAAACATGACCACCGCGGAGCTTGCCGCGGAATCCGGCGTTCCCGATGCGACCATCACCAAGATCCGCACCGGACAAACCAAAAATCCCAATATGGACACCCTGCAGCGGCTCTCCAAGACCCTGCAATGTTCCATCAATGATCTGACGGATGTACCGTCCGTGGATGAACAGGAACTGCGCGACCTGCTCCCGAAAGCCATGCCCGGTGTGTCCGAAGAAATGATCGCCGCGTTTCTCACCGCCCTGCGCAACCAGCGCATCGAGGGAAACCGCACGGTCACCGAACTGCGCAAGGACCGCAACTCGTGGAGAAAATTCTCCATGGTTTGCGTGGGCCTGCTGGTCCCCCTCGTGGTGATCACGCTGGTGCTGGTCCTGTTCATGTACTGGGACCTGTCCCATCCCGGGCAAGGAAATATTTTGCTTAATTACGCACTGGAGCACTATCAGCCTTAATTTTAAACTGCAAATAAATAAGCCGCCCACCCGGGCGGCTTTTTTCCAAAGGAGTCACTATGAAAGTTCCAAAGGCCCGCAAGCTGCCCTCCGGGAACTGGTTCATCCAGCTGCGTCTGGGCGGCAAAAGCATATCGGTCACAGCGCCCACAGAGAAGGCCTGCACCCGCGACGCCGCCGCCATCAAGGCCGATTGGCTGGCCAAGAAAAAGCTCCCGCCCGCGCCGCCGGAGCCGCACCCCACGCTTACCGTTGCCATTGACAATTACATTGCCCGCAAGCGCCGCACCCTGTCCCAGTCCACGCTCCGGGGCTATCGGGCCATTCAAAAGAACCGCTTTCAATCTCAGATGGAGACCCATCTGGAAGAGCTTCTGCAGGCCGACTGGCAGAGCATCATCAACGCGGAGCTGGCGCTGGCCGCGCCCAAAACCGTGGTCAACGCGTTTAAATTCGTCCGCACCGTGATCAAGGCGGAGACCAACTATGAGATCCCGCTGGATCAGATCACCCTGCCGCAGATCCCAAAGTCCAACACGGCGTTTCTGCAGCCGGAGGAGATCAAAATCTTCGTCGCCGCCATCAAGGACACCCGCGTGGCCGTGTCAGCGCTGCTGGCGCTGTCGTCCCTGCGCATTTCGGAGATCTCCGCCCTTCGCTGGGAAAACATTCCTCAGAATCCGAAGTTCATCCGCGTCTCCGGCGCGGTCGTCCGCGGCGAGGATTCCACATGGGTCCGAAAGCGGGAGACAAAAAACCTGTCCTCCACCCGCAACGTGCCCATCATCATCCCGGAGCTGCTGGAAGTGATCGAGCGCGACCGCAAGCCCAGCGGCCCGGTCATGAGCCACGATCAGGACGAGCTGCGGGAAACGGTCCACCGGGTCTGTCAGGAAAACCAGATCACCGACGTCACCATCCACGGCCTGCGCCATTCCTTTGCCTCGCTGGCTTATCATTTGCAGGTCCCCGAAAAAATCGCCATGGAGATTGGCGGCTGGTCTGATCCCGGCACCATGCACAAGATCTACACCCACATCGCCCAGAGCGATTTCACCCGCTACCAGACCGCCATGTCCGATTTCTATTCCGGCAAAAGCGACCCCAAGAAAAACGCTAAACCGAAGAACAAACGCTAATAAAAAAGCTAACTTCCTCAAACAGGGCGCTCAACCATCGCATTTTTGCGGGTTTCCTGTCGGGTTCGAGTCCCACCACCGGCACCAATGAGAAAAGCGCGTAACCGCAAGGGTTACGCGCTTTTTTCTTGTGTTTTCAAGGGATTGAGGGCTGTTTGCCCGCTCATTTTTGTAACATTGCGTTTGCTTTTTCAAGACTCAAAAACCAGTCTTTTTACAAGAAAACACTAACAAAAATACTAACGGATTCCCGTTATCCCTTCTTGGCGATGTAATGATGATACAGCGCCAGCTTGTCCTCGTTGGCGTCCTCGTCGTTCAGGAAGGCGTCGGCCATGGCGGCGTAGAACTCCTCCTTGTCCGCGCCCACCTTCTGGGCGGCCCGGGTGTAGTCGCTCTTCATCATGTTCAGCGCCGCGTAGAACTCAACGGGGT
>CAZUJI010000183.1:0-3694 GCA_964620235.1 uncultured Eubacteriales bacterium | reverse complement strand
AGTACTATCTTTAGCCCTTATGTATAATAACATAAAGATTTTAGCATTTCAATATTTAAAAAAATTTTTATAATTTGTTAATAAATAATAAATTTCCTTTATATTTAAACGCTTTTAAATTTATCTATCAAAATAATAATATTTATAAGTGCCATTAGGAAGACGACGAACGATATTAAACGTACTTAAGTCTAGTTGAAGTTCTTCTTTTAAACGAATATCCTCACTATATCTTCTAATGTAAATTATGTTATCGGTAATGTCAAAAAATACACCATTTTTCTTCTTAGCAGTATAGACACCAAGTTCATACATATTCTTACGATAAAACACACCTAATCCATCTACTTTATTATATCTAAAATGACCATAATATTCATCACCATTAGGCCAACGATAACATCCTAATCCGCATCTATCACCATAGTAAAATTGAGATATACACATTTCATTTGCGTCCCATTTTACAAAACCATAGCCATAAGGATTTGTTGAAGAAAGTTTTTGACAACAAAATTTATAATCATTTTTTGAAACTGATTCCATACTAAGATAAAACGGAAACGGTCTTAAATTAAATTCAGAAATTTTAAAATCTAAATTTAAATTAATACTTTGACAAATAATTTTTTCATTTACAAATTCATACTCGTCATTAAGTTTATAGTAAATTAGTGAATTATTTTTATACGTTAAAACTTTTTTTCCATCAGCAAATTGATTTGAAATCATGAAGATTGTAGGATTTACTAAAATATCATAACCATATCACCAACTATATTGTCAAAAAAATTCATTTCGTCAGTTCCCTTAATTCCAACAAAAACTGTTCCACACTTTTCTACACTATAGTAAGTTCTCCAAAACATTCTGCCTTAGGATAACTAATAGCTCTATCTACTTTATAATACTTACTTTTTTCCTCAATTAAATTAATCCATAAAACTATAAGGTGTAATACCTTCCATATTAATTTCACCCAACTCATCAAATGGAATATCAGGATCATTAATTTTAATCTTCTTCTTTACAAGTGCATTCGAATTAAGTCTTAATGCAAGTGATGTTTGACGATTCTTTTCTATCTCATATAAACCTTGATAAAAAGCATCGATATCACCAACAATAATTAATTTTTCTTTAGCTCTTGTGATAGCTGTATAAATTAATTTTCGTTTAAGCATAATACTATAAGATTTAAACATTGGTAAAATAACAATTTTATACTATAGCGATAGGTAATCCTTTGAAATAATCTCTGGATTTTCCCCCGCTCCACACCGTACGTGAGACTTTCACCTCATACGGCGTTCCCTCGTTGAATGAATGTATTGCTTTAACTATGTATATCAGATTTTTCGTATAGCAGATTTGAATTAAACTAATTCAAGTCCGGCCATTTTTCTAAAATTGTTAAGTTTTTCAATTTGAGTTTGTTTCAAGTTCAAAATATTAAGATATTTTTTAATAGTCTCTTGTTTAGTTGCGTGAATTAAAATATGTGCTTCTTTAACAACCAAAACTAAATTAGTGTATCTATCTGTACCACCACAATGTTTTGGCAGTTTATGGTGACAATGAATTTCATCAACTGATAAAAATTCTAATCCAGTAATAGCACATTTTCCATTTTGTGCACTAAATAAAGAGATTCTATTATCATTAAATTCTACTGTTGCAGTTGTAATTGGATTTTTGACCATTTCTTCCATTAGGTGTTTATTAGGAGTCATCAATTCCTTATGTCTAAACTCTCTACCTTCTGGTGTGTATATGTTTACACTTCTTTTATTACCGGTGGTCTCTCTATGACTACAATAAGATATAGGGAGTAGAGTAAAGTCAACTACTTTCATGTTTCGTTTACATTTTCCATATACTTTATAATCTGCGGTATTCCTAGGCATTGGACATATTTTAGGTTTAAGCCTATTATAGAGCATTTTATATGTAGAATTATGAATATTTTGACAATCTTCTGTAATATCAGTTGCCATAGAGTAGTAATTATGAATTCCTCTTACAAGTGAATTATATTTACTAATTTGTGTTTGTATATTACTTTTATTGCCTGCTCTTTGTATATTTTTAACTTGTTCTTTAATAGCATCTTTGGTTCTTTCGATTGCTTTGTCACACATATGTGAGACAATAACATATTTTCCACTTTTCTTCTTTGTTCTTATTTTAAGACCGAGAAATTCACCAAATTGTTTTTTCAAGTTTACAATCCTAGTTTTTTCTTCTGAAACCTCTAAGTGTAATCTTGTGGTAAGCCAATTAATTACAGAGTGTTTTATTTTCTCTGCATCTTTTCGATTAGCGCATAATATTCTAATATCATCAGCATATCTAACAATGTGTAATTCTTTAAGGTTAGTTTTTCTCATTTCACGGAATGAACTACCTTTTGAGAATGTACCATTAGGTGCAACTCCACCCTTCCATTTATATGCAAGCGGATTTTCACCCCATTGACTTTCCATATGCCAATCAAATTCATTTAATACGATATTAGCCAACAATGGAGAAATTATTCCACCCTGAGGAGTCCCTTCAGTTGGCGTCACTATTTCACCACCAGGCATTTGAATTTTCGCCTTAAGAATTTTTTTAATGATACATATTAATTGCTTATCTTGAATACCTAAATTCCACATTTGTTGAATTAATTTTGAATGATTAACATGGTCGAAGAAACTTTTGATGTCAACTTCAATCATGTAGTATAGATGAGACCTTTGGACATATCTATAAACTTCATTCATAGCATTTTCACAAGACCTAATCGGTCTGAATCCAAAACTTCCATTGAAAAATTTCGCCTCGCAAATTGGTTCAAGTATTTGCAAAATACATTGTTGAATTAACCTATCCCATATGCAAGGGATACCCAACGGTCTTGTTTTACCATTTGGTTTAGGTATATCCTTCCTTCTAACTGTTCTAGGTTGATAATTCTTAAGTATATTTCTAACTTTGATACAAACTGCCTCGGGTTCCATTTTTTCAATATCTTTGATTGTTAGTCCGTCGGTACCAGGAGTATTACTACCTTTATTCCCTTTAATGGACCTATAAGCCATTAAGATATTGTTGTCTGAAGTTATAAGTTTCATAAGTTTAGTGAAATTTAATCCATCTTTGCTATCTTTATATAATTTATCAAATATCTCTTGCTGACCATAATATTCAGCATATCTTAATTTATTTATCTTAGTTTTAGTGGACTTATTATGTAAAACCTCTTCAGTAGAAAGTCTTGTCCCTTTAACTAAGTATTCCTTCTGATACATAGGAACATCACCTCACTATATTTATACTAGTGCGATGCCTCTTTTTGGCTTACTCACACCCTATGTTAAACATAGTTTAGCAATATATTTTCCAACGACTTGTGGCCATTCCTCCTTCCTTCATTACAAAGGATATCATTAGTTCGACCACTACTTTTCAGCACGAGTTAATTTGCTTATTGTTCTTCGTCAAAACTAAACATAAAGTTTATCTCGTACCTTTCCACGTTCCCTTAATTCTATCTTTACATATTCTTCCTTAGGTCTCTGCTATAAGCCTGCTGGATTCATACACGCCTACCGTGTATAAGGTATTTCATAGTTCGCGATTTTTACTTTACCCCACCAGCGTATCTCTGAGGAGCATCTCAGTGTTTCCACGTATCGCCAGTTTAGAC
>CAZUJI010000182.1:0-3706 GCA_964620235.1 uncultured Eubacteriales bacterium | reverse complement strand
CACGCTCTAAAATAGCGTGAGCTTCTTCGGCCTGGGCCATAGGCAGAATTTTATAAATGGAAGGTTTAATCTCACCGGACTCTAATTTTGGCCACACCTTTTCAACCAATTGGCTTAAAAGATACGCCTTAAACTCGGGTGTGCGGTTGCGCAACATACTTCCAACCAGATGTAACCCTTTGGTTAGCAAGGGGCGCAGCTGCACCGTGGTTTCGATACCGGCCAGGGTAGAAATCACGACCCAGTAGCCGCCTTTGGCCATATAAGGCAGGCTTTTACCCAGCGTTTCACCACTTAAACAGTCCATAGATACAGCTACCGGCGTGCCATTCTGTTCCTCGGCCGCCAAAACAGCAGCAACATCCTCTTTTGTGGAGTTAATAATAACGTCTGCACCCAACGGTTGTATACGCTGCGCGACCTCGTCGGATAAAACAGAAGTGATAACCTTTGCTCCAAATGCCTTGGCCAAAGGAATGGCTGCGCTTGCCAAACCGCTGGCGCCCGCAGGAATAAATGCAGTTTGCCCCGCTTGCAAATGACCCTCGATAAACAAATTTAAGTAAGAAGTAGCGTAAGCCTCGGGTAACGAGGCGGCCTCGGCCATAGACAAGCCCTTGGGTATGGGCATTAGCATATCTTGTTTAACTGCAACGTATTCTGCATATCCACCGCCGCCCAACAGAGCGCAAACGCCGTCGCCAATTTTCCAATCGTTTACTTTATTCCCCATTTCAACAATTTCGCCGGCTATTTCCAAGCCCATCCATTCCGGGCAACCGGGGGGCGAGGGATATTTGCCCTGACGTTGTAACAAATCAGCGCGATTTAATGCGGCAGCATGAATTTTAACCAAAACGTCCTCTTCACCAATTACAGGGTCTTCTACATCGCTCCAAACCAAGTTTTTATCTTGGTCAATTAACATCGCTTTCATTTTTCTCTTCCTTTCAAATTTATCTATGGCTTGGGCCTAAGGCACGGCCACCGTCAACTACGATATTTTGGCCGGTAATGTAATCTTGCCCTGCCAAAAACAAGACCGTGTCGGCAATATCCTGGGGTACGCCGCTATGGCCGTTTTCACCCAAGTGCGTCATATGCTCTTGTTTGCGACCGTTACGGTCAATAGCGCCCGGGGAAATGCAGTTTACGCAAATATTATGCTCCCCTACTTCTAATGCCAGAGCTTTGGTCATACCGATTTGCGCCGCCTTTGCCGCTGCGTAGTCTACCCGTTTGTTTAAGCCGCAAACCGCCGCAATAGAAGAAATGGTAATAATTTTACCGTATTTATTTTCAATCATATTCTTTAAAACGGCCTGCGTGCAGTTTATTGTACCTTTAATATTGACATCCAATACAAAATCAATGGTTTCGGGCTCGGCATCAACGAAATAAGAAAGCTTTTTAAGTAACCCTGCACTACCGCCCGCATTATTCACTAAAAAATCTATTTTACCAAAGCGCGTTATGGCATCGGCGGTAACCGAAAAAACTCTTTCGCGATCGCGTACGTCAAAAACAGCGGCAAAAGCGTCAACACCCATTGCCCGTATTTCAGCCGCGGTCTGCTCGGCATTCTCTTTATCAATATCACATACAACTACGTTTGCACCGGCCTTGGCAAAGCTTAAAGCAATTTCTTTACCTATGTTTCGCCCTGCGCCCGTAACCATAGCGGTACGCCCTTTTAAATCTGTCATTCATTTTCCCTCACAGTACTTTTTGAATACTTTCTATTGCATTTTTGGCCGTTTTCAGGTCTATTTGCACCATTGTGCTTCCGGCATTGAAACGGTCAACACAAAAAGCCATAAATCCACCCAAGGCCGGGTTAACAACCCGAGAAAGTCCACCCATTGGACCGTTAGAATGATAACTAACCGGCGTTTTTACTTCTTTTTTCAGTTTTATCATTGTTTTAATGCTTTCGATAAGTTCATTTTCATTGGTTGCCGGTGTAACAATCTTAATTACGTCAGGATTCCGTTGCTCTAAAAATAGCGCTAAATCAATAATTTGCATGTGGTCCATTGGAATTCCCGGGTGACACGACAGCAATACCTCTGCCCCTTTGCTATGTACCTCGTCAATCAAGGCGCATTGTTTTTGAATAATCGCCTCATCGGTTACAATTTCCTTTGGGTTTCCTTTGGTAAAGGAGTATAAATTATTACCGCAAAATTCGTCACCACAGTAACCCTCTTTTGACGGCCGATGAAATGTATACCCTTGCATATCAATACCCGCAGCGCCGGCCTCTACCGCCTGCAACATACTGTTCACACGCTCTTCCTCGGTAAATCCGGCATCTTGCCAATCGTAGGTTTTGTTATAATTTAAAGCTAAAATTGGCAGTTTAGTAGAATTTATAATTTTTTGCAGGCTTTCGGTATCTCGTTCTCGCAAGCAAGAAAGATGTAAATCAATCATACCTGCGCCGTCGTACATACAATTTTTGATTTCGGCTATACATTCCGCTGCCGTTTGCTCGCGAATAACCCCTGCAATCACAGGCGAAGGTAACGTTGCAAAAGATTTTCTCATATTTCATTTCACCTCAAAGTAATTTTTTACTGTTTATATGAACGCCACCCACAACCTGGTCCAAAACCTCTTGTACCGCGTAATCGTGGGCATAGGTAAACGGATTTTCTTCCGCACCGGTTACGTATTTATAAAAATCCTGAACCATTGTATCGTATCTTTCGTACTGTAGTACGTCTTGCACCGGAAGAAACGTTTTTACATCTTTATTATGCTGTTGTATTTGCTCTAATTTAGAGTAATACATTGTGGAAGGCCGTTCAATGGGCATAACTTGCAGCGTACCTTTGTTGCCCGTCACAATAAACTGTCTGCGACCCCAACCGTTTACCTCAACAGAAGAAACATACACTTTGGCAAGCGCATGTTTGTACTCTAATACAGCCAATGTATTATCTTCTGCGTCTACTCCGTCTTTAAAAGTTCGATTTAAAAATGAGGTAACTTTTTCAGGTTTGCCCAAAATATAAACGATAAGGTCAATTAAATGGCTTCCTAAAATGTACATTATTCCACCGTGAAAATTTGTTAGCCATTGCCTATATTCTGCCGGATGGAAGGTACTCATCTCGGCATTTATAGAATACACGTCACCTAACTCGCCGCTTTTTATAAGCTTTATACATTTTTGAATAGCCGGATTATAGCGGTACATATACCCCATTTGCACAACCAACTGTTTGCTTTCGGCAGAGTCAAGTAAATGTTTAAATTCTGCTAGTGTACCGCTTGCAGGCTTATCTAAATGAATATGTTTACCTGTATCAATGCATTTTTGGGCTGTTCTTGTCAAATCCCAAACATCGGTTTCTATAACCAGTGCGTCGCATTTTTCAATAAGCGTATCAACCGAATATCGTGTTAACCCCTCGTATGCTTTTAAATAGCCGCGTTTTTGCAACCATTCTTCGTTTTCTTCGGCAAAGCCTACGACCTCAAATAGTTCCGGAAACTTTCTGTACGCTAACGTTTTTGCATTGCCGTGATTATGCCCTATACCGATCTGCCCAACTTTTATCATTTTTTATCACCAATCGACATCAAAAATTGAATTCACGCATTCAGTATAAGATATTAAATTATAAATGTAAATAAACAAACTGATATTTTTATCATATTTGATACTTTTTATTTACTTTTTTAAAGCATTATGATA
>CAZUJI010000181.1:0-3706 GCA_964620235.1 uncultured Eubacteriales bacterium | reverse complement strand
TTTTAAACCAAGAGCGTATTTTGCTGCGGGCTTGGCTGGTTTTGGCTAACTTTAACCAGTCACGGCTGGGGCCGTGCCCGGCCTGCCCCGTAGTTAAAATCTCAACGATCTGCCCCGTTTTGATTTCGTGAGAAAGCTGCGCAATGCGGCCGTCTACCTTGGCGCCCACCATTTTGGTGCCAACGGCGGTATGCACCGCAAAGGCAAAGTCTACAATGGTGGAGCCTACCGGCAAGCTGATAACGTCACCCTTAGGCGTAACAGCAAACACATCCTCTTGCGCCAAATCGGTCTTAATGGTTTGCACAATATCGTCCGGCTCGTCGGCATCCTTTTGCTGCTCAATAATCTGGCGAATCCAAGCCAAACGGTCTTCCATTTTATCGTCCCGTTTTTGGATACCCTCTTTGTATTTCCAGTGGGCGGCAATACCGTACTCGGCGGTGTGGTGCATATCCCAGGTGCGAATTTGCACCTCAAAGGGAATGGCCTCGCGACCGATAACCGTAGTATGCAAAGACTGGTACATATTGGGCTTGGGAGTAGAAATATAATCCTTAAAGCGATTAGGCAAGGGGCGGAACATATCGTGAATAACACCCAAAATGTTATAACAGTCGTTTACCGTATCGGTAATTACGCGAACGGCGTAAATATCGTAAATTTCGTCAAAGGCTCTGCCCTGCATATACATTTTGCGGTAGATGCCGTGAATGGATTTAACGCGCCCCTCTAAATAAACGTTGGGCACGTAAGACTGCACCCGCTCTTGGATACGTTGTTGAATTTGCTTTAAAAAATCCTCTCTAAACTGCTTTTTAGAGTTTAATTGCTCCTCAATTTCTCTATAAGCCACCGGGTCAAGGGTGGTAATCGCCAAGTCCTCTAACCCTTCCTTAACCGAGCGAATACCAAGACGGTGAGCAATAGGCGCAAAAATCTCTAAGGTTTCTAAGGCTTTATCCCGCTGCTTTTGTTCAGGCAAAGAGGATATCGTGCGCATATTATGCAAACGGTCGGCTAATTTAATGATGATAACACGGATATCCTCACCCATGGCAATCATCATTTTGCGGATATTCTCGGCCTGCTGTTGCTCACGGGACACCAAAGACACTTTTGCCAATTTGGTCAAGCCATCCACCAGCATAACCACGTTGCCGCCAAAGTCTTTGCGAATATCCTCTAACGAAACCTCGGTATCCTCAACCACGTCGTGCAGCAAGGCCGCAACAATCGACTCGGAATCCATACCCAACTGGGTTAAAATGCAGGCTACCGCATAGGGGTGGGTATAAAATAACTCCCCCGATGCGCGACGCTGGCCCTTGTGCGCTTCAATACAAGCGTAAAACGCTTTTTTGATCATCTCTCGATTGTATTGACCGCCCTGCTTATCCAACAAGTCGTATAAATGTTGTAATTGTGATTCTGCGCAGCTCATTGCATCTCACCCTTTAATAACGATAATTTCTGTAAGATTAAAGAATTATCCATACTGTTTTTTTGCGCGTTTTGGGGGCAGCAGTAAAACGTACCCTCTGCCGTTGTTTGCTTTTGCACAACACCCAACTCGCATAAAACGTCTAATATTACTCCTATTCTGGCCGGAGAAAGCTGTAATATAAACGCGTTAACCACCATATCTGCCGATATGGGCGCACTATATGTTCGAATATAGCGAAATACCGCGCCCAGCTCGGTGCGGTCGGGCAATAGCTCTGCGGCAGCGGCTGACGTTATTAAATCTTTCTTATAATCATCCAACAGGGCATTCTGCTCTACCACCGTATCGTCCGCAATGCCGTGCATACGAATGTCTTTTAACACCACCGACAGAGATTTTTGCCCGTTATATACGTTTATAGATAACCCAACGGCTACGTCTACAATACTGCCCAAAGCAAAACCAAACCGCGCTTTGTTTTTACCAAACACCAACACCTGCACTTGGGTACCGTTTTTGGTTAAATACAGCCGCAAATGCTTACCCTGGCCAATCTCCTGGATCTTTTCAAGCCGCATTTCAAACAAGCCGAATACCGGTGTGGGGTTACCCGCGCCAAAGGGCTCCATATCCTGCAAAACGCGCACCAAATCGGTGCACAGGGCGGCGGGGTTTAATTTGCAATCCAGCACAACCTCAGCAGCCGGTAGGGGCATAGTACGGGCATATTGATTTATGGCTTCTCTGAAAAGCGGAATATTTGCCTCTCTAAGGCCTAAGCCCGCGGCCGATTCGTGACCGCCAAAACGTTCTAAATATACCTCCGTGTGCTGCAACGCGTTAAACAAATGGAACCCGCCCACACTGCGGCCCGAGCCGGATGCCATACCGTCTTGCAACGAAAGCACTATGGTGGGCTTGCCGTACAGCTCTACAATACGGGATGCCACTATGCCAATTACGCCGTGGTGCCAACCATTCCCCTCCACCACAATTACGCGATCGTATTGTAAACCTTGGGCTTCGATTTTTGCCACCGCTTCTTTTAATATCTGCTGCTCTACCCTTTGACGGTTAGCGTTTTCGGCATCTAACTCCCGCGCAAGCTCTAAGGCGCGGTCGTAATCATCGGCCAACAGCAGTTCTACCGCCCGTTGCGCATCCCCCATTCGGCCGGAGGCATTGAGGCGCGGGGTAACGCTAAAGCCCATATTGCCCGCCGAAACAGTCTTGTCAGACAGCCCGGCAACCTCCAGCAGGGCGCGAATACCCACTCTGGGATATGCATTGATTTGTGCAAGACCGGCTTTTGCAATCGTGCGGTTATCTTCTAACAACGGCATAACGTCTGCTACGGTGCCAATGGTAACAATATCGGCATACTCCTGCAACAACTCTTCAGGCTCAGCTTGCTCTAACACGCAAACCAGTTTAAATACTACGCCTACGCCCGCCAAGGCTTTAAAGGAGCAATCCGGCGAAACGTACGGGTCTACCACGGCGTAGGCCTCAGGGATTTCGTCTTTTGGCAGGTGGTGGTCGGTAACGATAAAATCTATACCCAACGCGGCGGCTTGGCGCGCTTCTTCTACGGCCTGAATGCCGTTATCCACCGTAATAATTACCTTTACACCTTGGGCGTCCAAATCATTTACCGCTTGGGGGTTTATACCGTAACCGTCTTTTTCGCGGGACGGAATTAAGTAAGATACATCTGCCCCACGCTGAGATAAATAAGAATAAAGCAAAACCGTAGCCGAAATACCGTCGCAGTCGTAATCGCCAAAAATAGCGATTTTTTCTTGCTTTTCAACGGCAAGAGAGATACGCTCGGCCGCCTTTTCAATATCGGCCAACTCGTATGGCGACGACAGCATCGGCTCGGCAGATAAAAACTCCTCTAAGTACAAGGGGTCGGTATACTCTCTGGCGGTGGCAAGCAAGGCAACAAACGGATCTATATCGCACTCTTGCGCTAACTGCTTTGCCAGCTCTTTGTTTGCAGGGCGCAATCGCCACTTCTTAAAAACCACGCATACTCCCCCTTTTAAATAATGAATTATTATAACATTTTATATAGCATAATGCAATCATTTTTGCAAAATCACAAACAAAAAAAGCAAATACGCTCTGCATGAACCGCAAAGACGTATTTGCCTAATGTTTATTCTTCTAAAGTGGCCGGCATTTTGCGCTTGTGCTCGCTTACCGAATGGTAGCGTTCAATAATTTTCAAATCCTCCGGCAGTGCCGTGCCAT
>CAZUJI010000180.1:0-3718 GCA_964620235.1 uncultured Eubacteriales bacterium | reverse complement strand
TCTTACATCAAGCCACGCCTTACCGTTTCGAATGCGGGTTCCGGCAAGGGGTCAACCGCCTTGAGGTACGTATGCACGGCCCCAACACAGCACAACTCGGAATTTATAACGGTGTGCGCATTGGAAAATACGTTTCTCCGACCTGGAAACGCAAAACCTTTTACGGAAAGCTGCGCGTTTTTCTAAAGGCAGAAAAAGCGGGCTCCGTCACGTTGCGCGCAAAAACCGGAGACCTTGCGGTTGCACCGCTTACCATAACGGTTTTGGATAGCGACGGCTAACAACGGGAGATGGTTAAACATGTCTGACTACCAATACACCGCTAAAGTATTTGATGCATATGAAAAACGGTTTGCGCAGGCGCATTTGGCTAAGCCTTTTCGCGATCCAACCGATGCAAATGCTCGCGCCGATATTTTGCGCGAAGCAAGAGAAATGCTGTGCATCGATTCCATTCCTATTCCTAAAATCAAGATTTTACAACAAAAAGATGAGTCGTATAACAACGTTACCGTCCGCTTTTTGCAGTTTTGCTCTTGGGCGCATTGCTACGGCGAGGCTACGCTTTTGTTGCCGCAAGGAATGGAAAACAAACGTCCTGCAATCGTTATCTGCAACGGGCACAGCCCCGACGGTCGACTTGGCGAGGCTTATCAGAAAATGGCATTCTCCCTTGCCGAACAAGGCTTTGCCGTCCTTATGAGCGATAATCTCGGGCAGGGTTCCAGAAAGGAATTCGGCCATAAGGATGCCGAGGCGCCGCTGTGTGCAGGAATCACCCTGCAGGGTATGATCGTTGCCGAAAGCAATGCTTGGATCGAATGGCTTTCCCAACAACCCTTTGTGGACAATGCCAAGATCGGTACCTGCGGAAACTCAGGTGGTGGAACGCTGGCGCTTTTTTTGGCGGCCACGTGTAAACGGCTTTCGGCAGTTGCTTCCTGCGGATATCCCTCAGAGTTCTCCTACGTTCATGAAAAAGAAAAACAGCACTGTGCGTGCAATCTGCTGCGCGGGTGCGCTCATCGCGCCGATATGTGGGAGATTTATTCGACCTTTGCTCCCAAACCCCTTATGCTCTTGAGCGGCAAATACGACCCGCTTTTCCCTGCCGATATATTTTGCAGAACGTCACGAAAGGTGCGTGCTGCTTATGAAAAAATTGGCGCCGGAAAAAACTTCGAGTCGGCGATTACCGCAACCAAACACTCCTGGGAGCGTGAGGACATAGAGGTGTTGACCGACTTTTTCTGTCGACGCTTCGATGTCACGAAAAAAGTAAGGGTGGGTATGGATATTTTGGAGGCCGGATGCCGCTTTTCGTATCCGAATGACGCTATATCCACAAATCAACTTGCAGAAAATATGCTCGGTGTGTCGATAGACAAAAATATAACCTTACCCAATGCTTACGTACCAACGCTGGATGGCGAACCGGTAGACCCGTCTATGCTTTCAAGAGATCTTTTTGCTTGTGACCCTATGCGAATACTTGTGCAAATGGAGTTTGCGCTTACAAGATAATAAAATAAATAAAAACAAAGAGAAAGATGTTATCGCATCATAAACCCACAGAAACAAAAATACCGAGGCAATCAATGCCTCGGTATTTTTGCCGCCTATTTCTCTGCTAAGAATGCAAAGAGATGGCTGTTTTTTTATTTCCAAAGAATTGTCTCAGGAGTGTTCCATAAACCGTCGGGTTTACCGGCAGTAGAGCTAACCTTTATTTCTTTACCTGCTGCTCCCGCTTCGTCCATTGCTAATATTACGTCGGTAACGTGATATGCAAGCTCCGCACTGGCTTTGTGCTGGGTGCCTTCTTCAATACAACGAATCATATCAACAATACCAATACCTCTGCCGTATTCTTTATATTCAATGAACTGCGGTACAAGCTGCCAATCGTCCTTTCTAAAACGGCGAATTAAAACATCGCCCTTATATGCGTTGGGATTCGGAACGATCAGCGTACCGGTCTCGCCGTAAATTTCAATAAAGGGTTGTTGTGTTTTCCAAATATCAAAGGAGTTTACAAAGGTGGCGATTGCACCGTTTTTGAACCGTAATGCAGAAGAAACAAAGGTAGGTACTTCAACAGAAATTTTTTCTCCGCGGCGAGGAGCGACCTTAATTGTACGCTCGGGCCAGGTAATTTTAGACATAGTTTGAACACTATCGATAGGGCCAACCAAGCTAACAAACATATTTAAATAATACGGAGCCATATCCATCATAGGGCCGGCGCCTTTTTTGTAGAAGAAATCGGCATCGGGTCTGCTGAATTCGTTGCCGCGCATAGCGCAAATGGCGTTAACACCAATCGGCTCACCAATCCAACCGTCTTCAATTGCTTTTTTAGCGGTTTGGGCGGGGGCACTCATGAAGGAGTCGGGTGCGCAGCCAACACGCTTGCCGCAACGGTCAGCGGTTTCCATAATGCGCTTCATACCCTCTCGGCTGCAAGCCAAAGGCTTTTCGCTGTAAACGTGTTTGCCACATTCTAAAGCTTTAATCGTTACCTCTTCGTGAGCCATGGGAACGGTAAGATTCAAAACAATATCAATATCAGGATTATTGTAAACAACTTCGTCGGGTGTGCCGTAAACGGGAATATTGTAAGTTTCAGAATGCTCCTTCGCCTTCTCAACTACCAAGTCAGACACAGCGGCAATTTCGAAATAATCGGAATATGCTTCTGCTGCAAATTTAATATAGTTTTTTGCAATTGCGCCACAGCCAATAATACCAACTTTATACTTTTTCATCGTAATGCCTCCTGCTTTGTTTTATGAATTAAAGAATCTGACTAAGAGTATTATAGCTCTTTTTCGCCAATTCAACAATGGCGTCAAAATCATCGCCGCCCTCGGTTTCTACCGACACTGCACCATTGTAACCGATGGTTTTAAGGTAATCAATACATTCCTTTACCTTAACAATACCCTCACCAACGGGAACACATACCTTGCCGGGGTTGATATCTTTGGCGTGGAAATGGAATAAACGATCAGAAACTGCTTTTAACACGTCTACCTCATTCTCGCCGTTGCCGTCGGTTTTATAGCCCGATTGACCGTTATTGCTTTCAACGTACCCTGCGCGGAAAACGTTGCAGGCGTCGTAGTTTACGCCCAAGATATCAGGGTCGCCTAAAGCCAACAATCTTTTTAGGCCGTTTGCGGTAAGCGAGAACGTGCCGTGAGGCTCAATGGCCACTTTAACACCGTATTTTTTTGCAGCCTCAAGAATATAAGCAATTTTTTCTTCAAAAACTTTGAAAGCTTCATCATCCGACATACCATCCGGCTTTTTGCCGTCGCCGGTATGTAAAACCGGAATACCTGCTGCAGCTGCCCACTCAATAGAACGGATACCCGACTCGATAGCACGCTCATTTTTGATAATAGCACCGCCGAAAGACCATAAGCCGGTAATTTCACGGAATCCGTACTTGTTTTTCAATTGTACTAAACGCTCGGGATCGTCTTTTTCAACGTTTACGTGAGGGCACCAAGGGCCAACCGCTTGTGTTTCAAAATATTCGAAGCCGATATTACGTATAGCATCCAACGCTCTTTCCAGCTCGAATTTTCTGAACAACACCGTTCCACAACCTAATTTCATTACAATTCCTCCTAATAAATATTTTTAATATATAATCAAAAAACTTGATTAAACAATAAAAAGAACAACGGTAGCGTAATAACACTTATAA
>CAZUJI010000179.1:0-3726 GCA_964620235.1 uncultured Eubacteriales bacterium | reverse complement strand
GCGCTGCCTGCGGTGTGGCCGATTACTCTTATTTTATTGCTCTGTTTAAGAAAAATTACGGCATTACGCCCTTGCAATACCAAAAGCGCTATGCGACCCACGAATAATACAAATCCCCATATAAATTTTTGTAAGAATTGTGTATTGCGGTTGCACTTAAAGTCCTTTATACTCTAAAATGGATGATTATATGAGGAGGCATACTTATGAAAAAAGCGCTTTCCGTCCTACTGATTTTAACCCTGTTTGCAGGGCTGCTGTGCGGCACACCCGCCGCACAAGCCGATGCCCAACCCAACACCACGACGCAGGTTACGGCACCCCCTGCAGCCACCGCTCCCTTTGCGGGTACAAATACCGATACACAAGCCTCGCAAGCCACCGCCACCCAAGACGCCCCGCTGTTTTACGAGGATTTTTCTTCCTGCAACAACATCTGGAGCGGCGCTCCTATTTCGGACAATACCTTAACCATAGAAAACGGGTATATGCAGTTTACCGACACCGCCGACGGCACGCAGATTCGCAAAGCCGTAAATGCAAACGGTGTTGCAAGCTACGCCAGTTTTGACGTAATGCCCCAAGAAAACGACGCCTACCTTGGCCTGCTGATAAACTACAGCCCTATGAACAATTATATGCTGCGGCTGTACGTGGGCGGTGTAAACGGCTCGGTAAACAATGCCAAGGTACAGCTATATAAGCGCGCCCAAACCACCGGCGACAGTTATACCTTTTTACAAGAGAGCGTTCTTTTGCATACACTGAACATTGATACCTCTTTTAACCAGTGGATCAACCTTTCGGCTACGCTGGACAACGGCACTATTGCGGTGTATGCCGACGGGCAATATCTGTTCACCTACACCGATGCTAATCCCGTTTTGTCGGGCACGGTAGGTGTGCGCTGTACCAAGGGCAACGGCCGCATTGATAACATTGAGGTGCGGGGCCAAGCCCTACCCGCCGAGGACCCCGACGTGTCGGACACGCCCACCCTTTTTACCGACGATTTCGAGGACGAGACCGCCGACGCTGACCCCGATTACTGGGTAGAAACCTATCAAAACAGTTCTATTACAGAGGAAGAGAATTATACCGAAACCACCCTGTTTTATGACGATTTTTCGGCCACCACCGCCACCAATTCTCGTGGGTGGGCCTTATCGCAAACCCAAAAAGACGGCCAATTATACACCAAAGCCAACAATTTGTTGCTGGGTGTAAGCGGCGCAACCGCCTGGCAAGATTACCGTGTAGAGGCCGACGTGCGCATTGACGAAAACAGCGCCTACAACTCCTCTAAATCCTCGGTATCGGGCATTATCGGTCGAAGTACCGAAAGCGCCAAAAACGGTTTGGAATTTGCCCTGCAAGTGCCCACACCCAACGACACCACCGACAGCGTGTCCCCCACTTTGCGCTTATACGACCGTACCAATAAAAAGGAACTTGCCCGTATAAAGTTTAACTACGTGGCCGGCACCACCTATCATTTAAGAATGGATATGATTGGCACCAACGTAACCTGCTACGTAGACGGCAAATTGTACCTTACCGCCACCTGGACGGCTACCCCCGGCACCGCAGGTGTGCACGGCAACTGTTATTCTGCCTATTTTGATAATTTTAAGGTTACCGCAATAAACGATTACTCTGTTACCACCACTTACAAAGATTATTTTAAAACGGCGCAAATCGGCGGCAACACCCTCTATCGCGGCTCGGCCGAAGGCTATGCCGTTAGCTGGTTGCACGCGTTTGAAGAAAACCCCACCGTTTCGGCCGATTTGAGTTTTGAAACCCTGCCCCAAAAGGGCAAGGCGGGTGTTTTGGGCCGCTTGGGAGCCACAAACAGTTACGTGCAAGGCGGCTACGATTTTGCCGAGCAAAAATGGTATATTTCTACCTGCGAAGGTATAGATTTTATCCCCCAAACGATTTACACCGCCGCCACGACACTATCAGCCAACACCGCCTACAACGTAAAACTGCAGATTATGGGCCTTGTGGCCACCCTTTACGTGAATAACCAAGCGGTATTAGAGTGCCTTGTCAACCAAATCGGTTATGGCAAAGTGGCTTTATTTGTAGACGGCACCACCGCCTACTTTGACAACGTAAACGTGTATATCCCCTCGGGCGCCCCTGTTACCAATGACGTGGTGTCTTGGACCTTCTACGAGGACATTTACAAACACTATTTAGAGGTAGACGTGTTTGGCAACGAGGTTTTGGCCTTTGGTAACGATAGCGCTATATACTCTGCCGACGGGGGCAAAACCTTCGTAATCGGCGACGGCGGCTACAACGTGGACGCCCGCAACTACACCTCCACCATTGAGGTAGAAAAGGGCAAATATCTGCGCATTATTTCGGGGGATATGACCGCCCAGGTATCTGAAGACCAAATTACCTGGACTACCGTAGCCACCATTATCCCTGCCGACCAGTTACGCAACGAGAACAATCTGATGGTACCGCTGATTCACGTAAGCAGTATGACCAAAATCGCCCTACCGGGCGGCCAAACCCGCATCTTTTTACCCATTGGGTTCCGCCGCTACAACGGTGAAAATATTGCCGGCCATATTACCCGCGTATATTACACCGACGACGGCGGCTACACCTGGCAGCAATCGCAAAACGACACCACCAACATTCCCGGCCACGACGAGCCCGAGGATTTAACCACTATGAACCCCGGCACCTCCTTCTGCGAGGCAAAAATCGTTTCTTGCGCCGACGGTACTTTGCGTATGTACAACACCCGCAACTGGGCCACCTGTATGTATTACGTGGAATCCACCGACTACGGCGAAACCTGGAGCAGCTGGGGCACCATTCCCGAGATGCCCTGCGCAATTTCGTCCTTTGCAGTTTGCGAGGACCCCACCGCCCCCGGCACCTGGTATATGGTGTACGTAAAAAGCATTGCCTACACCCCCAACACGGTCACCCCCCGCAACCACTTAATGCTTTGCAAAACCACCGACGGCAAAAGCTGGACCGAGGTGATGACGGTAGACCGCACCACCAACACCCGCTACGGCTCTTATAATGCTATTTACCAATTTGTTGACCCCTGTTTAACGATTACCGCCGACTATTTTTACTTTGGCTACGCCCGCTCGGACAAAGCTATACCCGGTAGCCCCCACCACGACCAACGGCAGCAGTATTTGCGCATTGGCCGCACCGACGTGCACTCGCACAGCTACGACAACGCCTGCGATACCGATTGCAATACCTGCGGCGCGGTTCGGCCGGTACCCGACCACGTTTACGATAACGACCAAGATACCACCTGCAACGTTTGTGAGCATATTCGCGAGATTGCTCCCGCTTACGTTACCGGCGACCTGAACGAAGACGGTAAGGTCACTGATGCCGACGCGGTATATTTGCTGATGTACACCTTCTTTGCCGAAACCTATCCCGTAAATCAACCCGTTGATTATAACGACGACGGCAAAATTACCGATGCCGACACGGTGTATCTTTTAATGTTCACCTTCTTCCCCAATACCTACCCCTTAGGATAAGCAAACACGAATAATCCGAATCTGATTTCCTCGGGCAGATTTTCGTCTTTGCTTCGTTAAAATACTCGCCAATACATAAAGTATTGGCTGCGCTTTGTGCCTCGCACAGCCAAAATCAAGCCACGAGGAAATTCTACGACCTAAAACGAGTAGAATTTTGTGGGGTTTTGGGTGCGAAGGA
>CAZUJI010000178.1:0-3736 GCA_964620235.1 uncultured Eubacteriales bacterium | reverse complement strand
GGCCGAATTTGGCGAACAGGCTTACCCGCTGTACGAGCGTTTGGCCCGCTACTTTCAGATTTTAGACAGCTACGGCTTTATCCTTTGGAAAAAGTAACAAAAAAAGACTCGGGTTAAGTAAACCTGAGTCTTTCGCTTTCGTTGCCTAAATTTTACAAAATTGTAAATAAAAATTGTCAAAATAAATTTTAAAATTCTTTTAAAACAGGGTAAAATCAGCGTTTTTTCAGCAAATGCAACTGCAGGTTGCAAAAAAAGCAAGTTTTATGTATTGCATTTTGTGCGAGAGTGTTGTATCATACAAATAGAAATTGGTAAATATACTATTGCGATGCAAAGTATTTATGGTACAATAAAGGAGGAGCCTTATGACTATAGGCGAAAAAATCACACACCTGCGCAACGCGGCAAATATGTCGCAAGAAACCTTAGCAGACCAATTAGACGTATCCCGTCAATCGGTGTCCAAGTGGGAGATGGACCAAGCCCAGCCCCAAATCGATAAGGTGCTGCAGCTGTGCCGCTTGTTTAACGTGTCGGCCGACGAGCTGCTGTACGACAAAATTGAAATCAACCGCAGTGGCGAAAAAAAGGCCAACAAATATTTTGGTACCGACGGTTTTCGTGGCGAGGCCAATTTGAATTTAACCTCTATGCAGGCCTATAAGGTGGGTCGCTTTTTGGGTTGGTATTACGCGTCGCCGCTTTCGGGGTGTCAAGCCTCGGGCTACCGCCCCAAAATCGTAATTGGTAAAGACACACGTCGCAGCAGCTATATGTTAGAGTACTCGGTGGTGGCGGGCATTACCGCCTCGGGCGCCGATGCCTATATGCTGCACGTAACCACCACCCCCAGCGTGTCTTACGTTACGCGGCAGGACGAGTTTGATTGCGGCATTATGATTACCGCCTCTCACAACCCGTTTTACGACAACGGCATTAAGGTTATCAATAGATACGGTGAGAAGTTAGACGACCGCACCACCGCTTTAATTGAGGCCTATATCGACGGTAATTTGGGCGAGCTTGGCGTGTATGGCGACGATTTGCCCTTGGCCCACCGCGAGCGCGTAGGCTGCATTATCGACTACGTTTCGGGTCGAAACCGCTATATTGGATATTTAATTTCCATCGCCTCCCACTCTTACCGCGATTTGCGCATTGGCTTAGACTGCGCCAACGGTGCCTCTTGGATGATTGCCAAGGCGGTGTTTGACGCCCTGGGCGCCCAAACGGTAATGATTGGCAACCGCCCCGACGGTTTAAACGTCAACAGCGGCTGCGGCTCCACCCATTTAGAGCAGCTGGTATCTTTGGTAAAAGAGCAGCACTTAGACGTGGGCTTTGCCTTTGACGGCGACGCCGACCGTTGCTTGGCGGTGGACGAAACCGGCAAGGTGGTCGACGGCGACTGCATTATGTATATTTTGGCCCAACGGCTCAAGGACCGCGGCGTTTTAAACGACGACACGGTGGTGGCCACGGTTATGTCTAACAGCGGCTTTGTGGTGTCGCTGCAAAAGGCGGGCATTAAATGTGCCCAAACCAAGGTTGGCGACCGTTTTGTGTACGAGTGTATGCAAGAAAACAACTATACCCTGGGTGGCGAGCAATCGGGGCATATTATTTTAAAGAAATATGCCACCACCGGTGACGGCTTGCTTACCGCCATTATGATTGCCGAAGAAATGTGCGACCGCAAGAGCAGCCTGTCTACCCTGGCCGAGCCGGTAATGCTTTACCCCCAATATTTAGAGAATTTACGGGTAAAAAATAAAGACGCCGTTATGGCCGACAAGGCCGTGTTAGCCGCCGTAGAGCAGGTGGAAAAGCAAATCAACGGCAACGGCCGCGCCCTGCTGCGTCAAAGCGGCACCGAGCCGGTAATTCGCGTGATGATCGAGGCCGAAACCGACGACCTCTGCCGCGAATACGCCGCGCAGATTTCAAGCGTTATAAAGCAAAACGGTCATTGCACCGAAGTATAGAAAGGAAGCATTTTTATGAAATTTATCACAGTAGAAAATTACGAAGAATTAAGCCAAAAGGCCGCGTTGCTGATTGCGGCGCAAATTCTCCAAAAGCCCGACTGCGTTTTAGGGTTAGCCACCGGTTCTTCGCCGGTGGGCACCTACAAAAAGCTGATTGAAATGAACCAAAAGGGCGATATTGATTTTGCCGACGTTACCACCGTCAACTTAGACGAGTACGCAGGCTTAACCGGCGACCACGACCAAAGCTACCGCTATTTTATGAACACCAATTTGTTCGACCACGTGAATATTCCCAAAGAGAATACCCACGTGCCCAACGGCGTGGCTAAGGATTTAGCCGCCGAGGGCGAGGCCTACGACGAAATGATTGCCGCTTTGGGCGGTATTGACCTGCAGCTGCTGGGTATCGGCGTAGACGGTCACATCGGCTTTAACGAGCCCGACAGCGTGTTTGTAGCCCCCACCCACGAGGTTGTGTTAGACGAATCTACCATTGACGCCAACGCCCGCTTTTTTGCCAAACGCGACGACGTGCCCAAAACCGCCATTACTATGGGTATGAAGTCGATTATGCAGGCCAAAAAGATTTTGTTGGTGGCCAACGGTGCCAATAAAAAGGATATTTTGCTCAAGGCAATGCAGGGCCCCATCGACCCGCAGGTGCCGGCCTCTATTCTGCAGCTGCACCCCGACGTTACCGTTATTTTCAGCGAAAAATAGGCCAAAAAGCAAGGATTTTCGAGAGCTGCCGCAGGGCGGCTCTCTTTTTTATGTATTTTAGTGCATAAAAGCGCTAAAAAGTTTACAAAATTATGCTAAAAATGGTATTGACAAAATTTAATTAAGGTAGTAACATCTAAATATAATTTTTGTAAAGGGGAATTACTATGGAATTTAAAAGTACATACTTACAAAAGGTATACGACGAAACCTGCAAGCGCAACGCCGGCCAAGCCGAGTTTTTGCAGGCCGTTCGCGACGTTTTGGAGTCTTTGGAGCCGGTGGTTCTGCAAGACGACAAATTTGAAAAACACGGCATTTTAGAGCGTATGGTAGAGCCGGAGCGTTTAATCAGCTTCCGCGTTTCTTGGGTAGACGACAAGGGCCAGGTGCAGGTAAACCGCGGTTTCCGCGTACAGTTCAACTCGGCCATTGGCCCCTACAAGGGCGGTCTGCGCTTCCATCCCTCGGTAAACGAGTCGATTATGAAGTTCTTGGGCTTCGAGCAAACCTTCAAAAACAGCCTCACCGGCCTGCCTATGGGCGGCGGTAAGGGTGGCTCTGACTTCGACCCCCGTGGCCGTTCCGACGGTGAGATTATGCGTTTCTGCCAAAGCTTTATGACTGAGCTTTCTAAGCACATCGGCGCCGATACCGACGTTCCCGCCGGCGACATTGGCGTAGGTGCCCGCGAGGTTGGCTATCTGTACGGCCAATACAAGCGTCTGCGCAACGAGTTTACCGGCGTTTTAACCGGTAAGGGCATCGCCTTCGGCGGTTCTTTAATTCGTCCCGAGGCCACCGGCTTTGGCGCAGTTTACTACACTGTTGAAATGTTAAAATCCTTTGGTGAAGATATTAAGGGCAAGACCTTTGCCGTATCGGGCTTCGGTAACGTTGCCTGGGGTACCGTTAAAAAGATTAACGAGCTGGGCGGCAAGGTAGTTACCATCTCCGGCCCCGACGGTTATATTTACGACAAGGACGGCATCGCCACCGAGGAGAAAATCAACTTTATGTTA
>CAZUJI010000177.1:0-3752 GCA_964620235.1 uncultured Eubacteriales bacterium | reverse complement strand
AGGTATTTTTGCTTACTTTTACCTTTTTGCCGTTGACGGTAACCGAGCCAACCTTATAGCCCTTGGCAGGCTTCATATCAAAGGTCTGTTCGGCACCCTCCATCATACGTAAATAACCGTCGGGGTCGGGGTCAACGGTGCCCTTGCCCTTAATGGTCCAAATCAAATCGTAGTTGGGTACAATTTCAATCTCGTAGCTGATGGTATGCAGGTTTGCATTGGCAAAAACGATGGTTTGCTTACCTAATTTGTACATATTAGGCTTTTTAGAAACCACCTTGTAGCCACGAATGCTCTTTTCGTTTACGGTACCGTTAATAGAAACCTCTTTTACTATACCGCCAATGGTGGAGTAAATATCACCGTAGCCGTACTTGGTTTGGGGCATTACGCTCCACTCTAAATGGTCGTTATAGTTGGTGTCGGTAACGGTGGCGTCGTTCCAGGGTTGTGCAACCAGTTTGGCCTTTTCGTACCGTACGTAGCGAGGAATTTGGTTATTATGCGTAGAACCGTACTCACCTAAGTTGGAGCGGCCGTAGGTGCAATATACATAGTCCTCGGTGACGGTAATACTGGGGTCTAAGAACTGGCGAACGTAGGAATGTGTATCGTTAGAATAAATACTGGTACGCTCAATGTTCGACAGGAACTCCCAATTTTTACCGTCGGTGGTGCGGGCCAAAGAGATTTTTACACGGCTTTGGATATTACCCAGCTGTACCGGAGCGCTGGATACCCACAGCAGATAATAGGTACCGGGGTTGTACGGGTCCTCACCTAAGCTGAAGGAGGCTTTAGCACACTGCATTTGGGGTATGGAGCCACAACCGGTCCAGGTTACGCCGTAGTCCTTCGACTCGAAGTAAATTATATTGCCGTAATCGTTACGGGATTGATAGTACCGCAAAGAGCCGTCGTCACATTGTAAAATTTTACCCTCGGCGGTGGTGGAGCTGCCACCCTCAACAAAGCCGGTTAAAACGTCTTTTGAGGAGTTCTCAGACTCTTTCCAGTTGTAGCCGCCGTCATCGGAATAGAAGAAACGGGTATAGTGGCCCAATTGGCTGGTGCTGGTATTGTTAAAGCGGCGGAAGGCTACCGGCATAAAGATACGCACGGTGCCGTCTTGCAGCTTGACCTTGGTTAAGGAATTAACGTGAATAATGGCAGTATTGCTGTTGCCTTGCTCGTCAATATGGTCCTCCGGCTCCAGCAGGGTGCTGGTCTGCTTCCAGGTTTGCATATTGTCTTCACTTACGAAAAATCTGAAATCCCCAAAGGTGGCATAAATCATAATAAAGCGACCGTTGCCCAGGTTTAAGATACTGGAGTAGCCCAAGCCGGTACCTTTAACCTCAGTATACAAGCCTTCGTTGGTGATTATGCGCCAGGTGGTGCCGTGGTCTTCGGACAGGTAACGTTTATCGCCGGTTACACCAAGCAGCCTGCCGTTGCCCAGGTCTTCAATCTCCATATGGGTGCCGGTACGCTCAAAGCCGGGTGTAATACTATACTCAATTACACCGTCGTCAAAGGAGCCGCCGTTTACAAATTTAATGTCTACATCGTCAACGTAGGTAGAGGTACCGCTGGAGAATAAGCCAACGCGGCCAAAGCTTTTGCAGGTCAACTCTGCAGCCTCTAAAACGGTCTCACCGTTTACAACCACCTTGGCGGTGGTGCCAACCGCGTTCACCTCTACGTTCACCCACTCGCCTGCTTTTAAGGGCGTAGCGGTTTCGGCCTGAATAACTACCGTTTCTTCTTGCTTGGCGCTCTCGGTAGAGGCAATAAACCACTTTTGGGTGACAGTGTTATAGCCAATGGCCAGCCAAGAATTATCGTCGTACATACGGGTTAAAACGCCGAATTTACCGCTGCCGGTGTACATAAATTTGGCTTTGATTTGCGGGTCGACCTCAAAGGCGTGCAACCAGGTGTAGGTGGCCTGCGACGAGGTGGTACCGTATACCTTGCTGCCACCCTTGTTCATTACCTTCCAATTGTTGATGATTTTATTGTTGGTGTAATCGTAGGCCTCAATCCAATGGCTGGGGTCTTTGCCAACGGTTTCATCCTCAAAATTGTCGGTATAAACGGTGGGTTCAATCACCTTTTCGACCTTTTTCGGAGGCTCGGTGGCTTTACCGTAAATGCGCAGGTTGTCGTACTTGGCGTCGTTTTCGCAGGTACGGTAGGCTACGGCGCCCTCATAGAAGGCGCTGCCCGAGTCGCCGTCGTTGTATTGGATTACGCAAACGTCGTTAACGTAAACCGAGATCAAGCCGTCGTGCTCCATCATACGGAAGGCGCACATTTCGTTAAGCTTAAGGTCGATATCGTGTACTAAGGTATAAACCTCTTCGATTTTGATTTGGGTACCGTCTACAAATTTGTAGAGCTGTACCATAAAGGCGGGTTTACCCTCGCTGTCGGCGTATTTATTGGTGATACGGGCGTGGTAGTAACCGTTATCCGTAATGTTCAGAACCAACGAGGCAAAAGCGCCGTTGTTTACCAAACACATATCGGTTTCTATCATTTCAACATCGCCGTACACGGGGTTTAGGTAAGCCCAGCTGGTGCCGCTTACACCAACTGCTAACTGCTCGTTGATGATATACCCGTTGCGAACGTACCAATCGCCCAGCTTGGCCTGGTATTCGGTATCCCATTCCTCTTTGTTCAGGCCCGGGGTGCTGAAGTCGTTAACGTATAAAAGGTCTTGGCCTTCCAGCTCGGGTACCTTGGCACGGTCTAAGGCTTCGATAATATCCCAATATTTTTTATAGGAGCTTTGCGAAAGCTCTTTAACCTCAATGGGCGACAAAGAGTCGTAATGTTTTTTAAGGTCTGCCACCTTCGAGGCATCCTCGGCGGTAATTTTGGCAGCGTCTAAGGCGGCTAATTTATTTTCAAATTCCTGCAAATACTGCGGGCGCTCTAAAACGTTCAGCTTTAACGTGGTTTTAAAGCCCATATATGAAACGGGAATCTCGTTCATACCCACCTGCAGGCTCTCAGGCATAGTGAGAAACTCTGCATTTAAGGGAACGGTGGCGGACAAGCCGTCGTCATAGGCAATGCGAAGATCGTACATCATAGGCTCTAATTCAAAGCCCTTGTACAGTTCAATAACGCCGTTATTGCCACCTTCGACAGCAATGCTTTTGATTTGACGTTCTTCTACTTCGCCAACAATAATATTATCTATCTCGATGCTGCAGTTTTGCACCTTAATAAAGCACTTGTTGGCATCTAAAATAGCCAATTCGGTATCGTCGTAATAGGAGCCAACCAATTTGCCGTTTAACCAGACAAATACACTGCGGCCGGCATTTTCGATTTTAAGATTAAACTGCTGGCTGGCGTCTAAATACTCAACACCCAGCTTCTCTAACAGCGTAGCGTGGGACATATTGAGAACTGCAACGTTGCCCTGAGGATTCAGGCGAACCAGCGACATAGAAAAGGTGTTGTTAAAGCTGGCGTAGCTAAACCGCAGGTCGTAGCCGATGGTGCTGCCTTGTTTACGGGTTTGCACCGCTACGGTGCTGGAGCTTACGTGGGTTTTGGTAAAGCGGAAATCCAATGCTACGACAGCATCTTGAAGCATATAGCCGGCTGCGGGGCTAACCATTGAGGTTTTGTTTTCTTTAACGGGCAGGCTGTCTACGTCTAAGTAGAGCTTGCCGTTTTTCACCTGGGCCGTAAACCACTCGGGGTGCGTATAGCTTAAATCGGATAGA
>CAZUJI010000176.1:0-3756 GCA_964620235.1 uncultured Eubacteriales bacterium | reverse complement strand
TTTATGCCTCCCTTGCCTAAAGGGAGGCTATAACCCCGAGAAAAAAGGAATTTATATGGAAATTTTGTTTGAAGACGCGGAAATTATCGTATGCATTAAGCCTGCGGGTATTCTTTCCCAGGCCGATGTCGGCGGTAAAGAAAATATGATCGATTTACTTGCGGAGCACTGCGGATGCGAGGTATATCCCCTGCACCGTTTGGACCGGGAGGTAGGCGGCGTGATGGTATACGCCAAAACGCGGCAAGCCGCAGCATTTTTAAGCCGTGAGATTGCGGAGCATAGATTTATAAAAGAGTACGTGGCGCTGGTAAAAGGCGCTCCTGCGCCAAATATGGGCCAAATGCGAGATTTATTATTTAAAGACAGCCGCAAAAACAAAAGCTTTGTGGTGGACCGCCCTCGCAAAGGCGTAAAAGAGGCGCTGTTGGATTATAAAACCGTAGGTCAGACCGAAATAAACGGGCAAATGTATTCGGCGGTTTGGGTACGCCTACACACCGGCCGCACGCACCAAATCCGGGTGCAATTTGCCTCACGCAAGCACCCCTTGGCGGGCGACCGCAAATACGGCGGAAATGACGGTTTTAAAGAGATTGGACTTTGGTCATATCAAATTACCTTTACCCACCCAAAAAGCCATAAGACGCTAAATTTCAGTCAAATTCCAAATTCTTCTGTTTTCAAAGAACAGATGAATATACAAAGTTTATTATATGGTTTATAATTTCTTTAAAAAGGAATTATAAAATGCTACAGAATTTAACAACCAAAAAAGATTTTCGTAGTTTTTCGGTATGCCCCGAAAATCCAACGGGCGAAAAAGGCAAAGCCGCTATGGCTACTGAGGGGATTGCCTCTGCTGCCGCAGAGGGTCGGCCAAGGCTGGAAATTAAATCCCTATATACACGCAAAGCCGGGGCAAAAAGCCGTTTTGGCTGATATAAAAGGCCAGGGTGCAATTAAACATTTTTGGATAACCGACGATGCCAAAGCCGCCCGCCAACTGATTTTACGCATTTATTTTGACGGGCACAAAAATCCTGCCGTTGAGGTGCCCCTTACTGATTTTTTCTGCAACGCTGAGGTCACCGACCATCGCCAGCTTTCAAGTTTAGCGATTTGTTTAAATCCAAACCGTGGACAAAACTGTTATTTTGAAATGCCTTATTTTAAGGGCTTTAAAATGGAGATTGAAAACACGGGCGACCGTCCCTGCCGTGTATATTATCAAATTGATTGTGAAGAAAAAACCATCCCTGCCGATTCTTTGTACTTTCACGCCCAGTTTCGACGTGTCAATCCCCTGCCTTATATGGAACCCTACGTTATTTTAGATAATATTAAAGGCAACGGACACTACGTGGGCACCTATATACATTGGGGTGCAAAAACCAACGGCTGGTGGGGCGAGGGTGAAATTAAGTTTTATATTGACGGTGACAAGGAGTTCCCCACTATTTGCGGCACCGGCACAGAAGATTATTTTTGTGACGCTTACAATTTTGATGTGGATAAAAAATACGTAGAATATTCTACACCCTATGCCGGGATGTTTAAGATTGGTAAAACCGACGATTTATATAGGTCGCAACGTTATTTTAATATGTATCGTTGGCATATTACCGACCCTATTTATTTTAAAGAGGATCTGAAAGTTACCATTCAGGCTTTGGGTTGGCGTAGCGAGGGCAGATTTTTACCCCTGCAAGACGATATTTCCTCCGTTGCTTATTGGTACTCCGACACGTTAGATGACATTTACCCTGCTTTTCCCGATAGAAACGCATTAGAAATTATCAAATAACACAAAACACCACGGAGATTTGCATCTCTGTGGTGTTTTTTCACAGCAAAACCACCGGCACTTAGCCGGAGGTTATGACTTATAAATTCTCGCCGTTTTGGGCGATAACGTCTTTATACCAATAGTAAGAGTCTTTGGGGATACGCTCTAAGGTTTCGTAATCCACGTAGACCATACCTAAACGAATATCAAAGCCGGCAGCCCACTCAAAATTATCTAATATAGACCACATAAAGTAGCCACGAACATCTACCCCTTCTTCTGCGACCTTGCGCAAAGAACGCAAATAACGGGTAACGTAGTCGATCCGCTGCGGGTCGTGCACCTTGCCGTCTAAGGATACCCAATCGTGGCAGTTGGCGCCGTTCTCGGTAATAAAGAAAGGCAGTTTATACCGCTCGTATAGGAATTTAGGACCCCAATATAAAACATCCGGATTGACATACCAACCAGACATAAGCATACGAGGATGCCCGGATTTTGGCGGTACGATCACGCTGTTGCCGTTTTCATCCGCCCGAACAGGCATACCGTTGTACATATTCTGGCCATAAAAATCCAACGGCTGGCAAATGGTCTTCAGGTCCTCTTTATAGGTAGCGGGCAGATATTGCTCAAACATCTCCAACGCGTCCTCCGGGTATTTGCCTAAAATGATCGGATCACTCCACAAAGAAACG
This sequence comes from uncultured Eubacteriales bacterium, assembly GCA_964620235.1. GTDB lineage: Bacteria > Bacillota > Clostridia > Oscillospirales > Acutalibacteraceae > CAZUJI01. Next base: position 1,269 of record CAZUJI010000176.1, on the reverse strand, counting down.
CTGTCTGCCCAGCGTTGCGGGGTAACTGCAAAGTAACGCTTACGGGCGGCCTCAATATCGGCGGGAGAAGTGGGGTCTGCCGGGAACATTACCCGGGCACAGGGCGCAATACCGATTTTGCAACCTGGCACCATTGCCCGCAAGGTCTGTACCGCTTTGCCGTGGGCCAAAAGCACGTTATGTATCATAGGAATGACCTGGCTGGTGGGCAGCTGCTTACCGGGGGCGTGGGCGCCGGTAACGTAGCCCAAATTGATAAAGCATTGGGGCTCGTTAAAGGTCATAAAGTTTTTAACCTTGCCGCCCAAATACTTTGCAACCACCTTGGTGTACTCCGCAAACCACTCCGGACTTTGCGGATTCCCCCACGCGCCCTTTTCTTCCAGGGCCTGGGGATAATCCCAATGGAATAAGGTAACGTAGGGCTCGATACCGTTTTTTAACAGCTCATCCACCAAATCTACGTAAAATTGTATGCCCTTTTCATTTACCTTGCCGGTACCCTCGGGCAACACGCGGCTCCAGGAAATAGAAAAACGGTAGGCCTTTAATCCCTGCGCTGCCATTAAGGCAACGTCCTCTTTATACCGGTGATAATGATCGCAGGCAATATTCCCCGTCTCATTATTGTTCACATGCAAGGTGCTTACGGTGTTGGCTAAGCCGACCATCCCCTGCCCGGCTTGTGATGCCTCTGTACCAACGGAATTGCAAAAAACGTCCCAGTTGCAAAGGCCCTTACCGTCGTCCCGGTAGCCGCCCTCAATCTGATAAGAGGCAGTTGCCGCTCCCCACACAAAATCCTTACAAAAACCCATTATTATCCTCCTATTATATTTTACAATTTGATTTCAACCGTACGAAGAGATTGTTGATACATACGCATTTTTACACCTGCCGATTGCAGCATTTTTTTAGAGGCCTTTACGCTCTCGGTGTCGGCGTATTTGTCGGACAAATAAATAACCTCTTTTATACCCTTTTGAATGATGGCCTTGGCACACTCGTTACAAGGGAATAAAGTAGTATAAATCTTACAACCGCGCAGATGGCCGCCGTCGTAATTTAAAATGGCGTTAAGCTCGGCGTGGCAAACGAACATATACTTCGTGTCCATCGGCATACCTTCTTTTGCCCAAGGGTACTCGTCATCGGAGCAACCGCAGGGCATACCGTTGTAGCCCACCGACATAATGCGATTCTCAGCATTTACGATGCAGGCGCCAACCGGGGTGCCCGGGACTTTGCTGCGTTGCGAGGACATAAGGG
>CAZUJI010000175.1:0-3793 GCA_964620235.1 uncultured Eubacteriales bacterium | reverse complement strand
TAAAGATGGGAATCTCTTTATTATTTACGGGGTTAATGGCCATAACACCGTCGATTTTAACACCGGTTTTTTCTTTGGCAACCTCGGTACGCTCAAAATCAGACTTATGAGCAGCGGCATCCTTATAGGCCTCAATGGCGTCCATATTTTTGATTTTATCTGCCCAGGTATTGATTAAGGGATGCTCAGGGGCGATAACCATATAGGTGGCGCCAAACAGCGTATCAGGACGGGTAGAATATACCTCTAAAACGTCGCCGGCGGTGGTGTTAAAACGAATTTGTGCGCCGGTAGAGCGGCCGATCCAGTTGCGTTGCTGGGTTTTTACACGCTCGATAAAATCAACGTTTTCTAAACCGTCTAACAGTTTTTCGGCGTAGTCGGTGATTTTTAACATCCATTGGCTTTTTACCTTACGGACAACCTCGCTGCCGCAACGCTCGCAAACGCCGCCGACAACCTCTTCGTTGGCCAAAACGCATTTACAGGAGGTGCACCAGTTTACGGCCATTTCTTTTTTATAGGCCAAGCCCTTTTCTAACAGCTTTAAAAAGATCCATTGAGTCCATTTGTAGTAGGCCGGGTCGGTGGTGTTGATTTCGCGACCCCAGTCGAAAGAGAAGCCCAAGGACTTTAATTGCTTTTTAAAGTTGGCTACGTTATTCTCGGTAACCACCTCAGGATGAATGTGGTTTTTGATGGCAAAGTTCTCGGTGGGCAGACCAAAAGCGTCCCAGCCCATAGGATACAGTACGTTGTAACCGTCTAACCGGCGTTTACGGGCAATAATGTCTAACGCGGTGTAAGAACGGGGGTGACCAACGTGTAAGCCCTGACCCGAGGGATACGGAAACTCTACCAAAGCGTAAAACTTCGGCAGGGTGTAATCCTCTTTGGCGGCAAAGCTTTGCTCGTCGTCCCAAATTTTTTGCCATTTCTTTTCAATTGCAGCGTAATCGTACTTCACGATTATTCCTCCCTACCCATTTCAAGATATTCTGTTAAATCCACTACCTCGCCGTCGTCCCACATTTTATCTAAATCGTAAAACTCGCGGGATTTGCGGCCAAATACGTGAATAATAATGTCACCGTAATCTAACAATATCCAGTCGGTGGCTTTGCCCTCAATATGGTTGGGCTCTACCCCGGCTAAAGATAACTTTTCTTCCACCTCTTCGGCCAGTGCGCGCACGTGGGTAGAAGAGGTTGCCGTAGCCAGTAAAAAGTAATCGGCTATAACGGTTAATTTGCCAATGCGCAAGGCAGTAAGGTCAAGCGCCTTTTTGTTGTTTAGGGCATTGGCGGCAATTTTTAAAATTTCTGTAGAATTCATTTTTGTTCACAAACCTTTTGCAGCATTATTTCGTTGTACGCGTCAATTGTGTCGGGGTGAATGGGGCGACACAGCTGGGCCAGCTCGGTAATAGAGAAGGAAAGCGCAATCTCCATCGCCTGCTGCATACTAACGTCTACCGCACGGCGCATATCCTCTACCCCGTTGTAGTCACGGTCGGCCGAGGTGTAATCGGCCAGGTATAAAATCTTTTCTAAAAGGGACATACCCTTTTTAGCGGTGGTATGGTAGCGCACGGCGCTGATAATCTCTTCGTCGGCGATATTTAACACGTATTTTAAATACACCGACCCTGCCATAGCGTGGTAAAGCTTGGGGGCCGATTTTTCAATCGGTGAGAGCATTATACCAAACTGCGCCATAATTTGCAACTGTATTTCGGGCGCGGTGTCTTTTAAAACGTCGTGCAGCAGCCCCGCAAGGTAGGCCTGCTGGGGGTTGGCGCCGTATTTTATGGCCAAGCGCTTGGCTTCGTCGGCCACCGCCAAGGAGTGGTTATACCGTTTGGGGGTAAGCCGAGCCTTTATGTGGGCTTTGTATTCTTCGTAGGTCATTATTCTTCTCCTATGGTATACAGGTTGTGCTTTTGGATGTATTCTAACACCTTTTGGGGCAACAGATGCTCTGTGCTTTGCCCTAAGGCAAGGCATTGGCGCACCTGGGTGGAGGACACCCCCTGCACCCGATTGGGCAACAAGGTAATTCGGGCGCCGTATTTTGCTTGCAGAGCGTTGGCTGCGGCCTGCATTTGCGCCGCATCATCCCCCGCGCGAAGCACAACTAAAAAATGCATTTGTTGTAATAATTCTTGGGCTTTATACCATTTTTCAAGGCAAAAGAGCATATCGGTGCCCATTAAAAAAGCGAACTTCTTTTGTGGGTGCAGCTCTTTTAGCCTTTGCAGGGTATCGTAGGTATAACCCGAAAGCGGCTCGGAAAGTTCAATGTTGCAAATCTGCACCTTGGGTAAATCTGCAAAGCCCAATTTACACATTTGCAGCCGATGCTGTGCCATTTGCTTGGCATTGGGCGCAGATTTATGCACCGGCGAGAAGGACGGAACAACCCAAACCGCATCTGCCTGCGGCCACTCTGCCGCTGCGGCGGCCATTTGCACGTGGCCGTTGTGCACCGGATGAAAGGTGCCGCCGTAAAGCACTGTATAACCCATACGCGGCTCCTATTTTTTAATTAAGACAATTTTTTTGTTGTCTTTGCTTTCGCGGTATAAAATAAACCGCGAGCCAATGCATTGCACCACGTCGGCCCCCGTTTGCGCGGCGACCCGGTCGGCAGCATCGTAGGCCGATATTTCGGCCGTTTCTAACACGCGAAGCTTGATCAGCTCCCGCACCTCTAAGGTTTCGTCCACTTGGCGGATAAGTTGGTCGTTGATTCCGCCCTTGCCGATTTGAAAAATGGTTTCTAAACCGTTGCCTAAGCCCCGTAATTGGGCTCTTTGTTTACTGGTTAACATAGCAGTTCCTCTACTTTAAATATTCTTGTAACACTTTGCTGAATTTTTTAAGTGCGTTGGCCCGATGGCTGATGGCATCTTTTTGGTCACCCGAAAGCTGGCCGAAGCAGCCCGCCTCGGAAATAAATAACGGGTCATACCCAAAGCCGTTACTACCGCAGACCTGATGACCGATTTTGCCGTAAACGTACCCCTCTACCGCAAAGCAGCGGCCATCGGGGAACACGCAGGCCACCGCACTGGTAAAGTGGGCGGTGCGTTGCTCGTCGGGCACGTTTTTTAATTTTTCCAACAGCAGGGCGTTGTTGGCTGCATCGTCGCCGTGCACACCGACAAAACGGGCAGAAAAAATGCCGGGGGCGCCGTCTAAGGCGTCTACACACAGGCCCGAATCGTCGGCCACACAGGGCATACCCGTAATTTTGGCTGCGGCGCGGGCTTTAAGCAGGGCGTTTTCACAAAAATTCACGCCGTCTTCTTCCACCTCGGGCAGCTCGCCCTGCCAATCGGCCTCGCTGAGGGCATCTATACCCAGCGGGGCTAAAATGCGTTTTAACTCTTTTAATTTATGGGCGTTTTTGGTTGCAATAAAAAAGGTCATTACAAATCCTCCCCTTGGAATAAGGATTTGGCAAAGTTGGCGGCATCAAAGGGCTGTAAATCGTCGATTTGCTCGCCCACGCCAATGAGTTTTACCGGAATACCCAGCTCGTGCTTAATGGGCAACACCACACCACCGCGGGCGGTACCGTCTAACTTGGTTCAACCAATACCGGTAATACCGGCGGCCTGGCGGAACTCGCGAGCCTGGTTTACGGCGTTTTGGCCGGTGGTAGCGTCTAACACCAAAAGGGTTTCGCAATCGGCATCGGGCAGCTCGCGCCCGATAATGCGGGCGATTTTGGGGTAGAGTTCGTTTAACTCTCTTTGGGTCTGTCGGATAGTCTCGTCGGAGATATA
>CAZUJI010000174.1:0-3815 GCA_964620235.1 uncultured Eubacteriales bacterium | reverse complement strand
GTCCGGGCCAAGCTCCGCTGTGCCGGACTTGGCGCAGACATACAGATCCGGGAACTGCCATTGACCGTACATGGTAATGACATTGTTTCGCATATACGCCGTCAGCGTCTGGCAGGTCTGCAGCGACAGGCCGGTGGACAGCTTCTCTGTCTTCGCCTGATAGCTGCCTGTGACAGACTTGACAAGATAAGGCCTTGCTCCCTGACCACCGGAAGCGATTCCGCCCATCAGGGCCATAAACTGACAGGGACTCACAAGATCGGTATACTGCCCGATGCCGGACCACGCGATCTCACTGTCTGCCGCGGAGGACAGATCAAACTGCCCCTCAGGGGTTACGATCCCATCAAACTGCAAAATCTGCGTGATGCCCATTTTCTTTGCATAGCGGGTCATCACATTCTCCCCCAGCTCCACAGCAAGCTGCGCGAAAGCCACGTTGCAGGAGTTTGCCAGCGCCTGCTGCAGGGTCTGAGTATAGTGGGTGCCGTTGCAGTTGATGGTGTCGGCGCCGATCTGACAGGAGCCCTCGCAGTAGAACGTCCGCGTTTCCGCATCGGGCAGTTCCTCCAGCGCCGCTGCGGAAGTCACGATTTTAAAAATCGAGCCGGGTACATAGGTCGTCTGAAAGAAACGGTTGACGTAGACGCCCTCATAAGCCCCCGTTGTGTCTTCCTGCACATTGGGCATATCCTCCGGGTCATAGGTGGGAGCCGTCACCGCGCACAGGATCTCCCCTGTTTCATAGTTATAAACACCGATGGTACCTTTTCTTCCCAACAGCGCGGCCTGTGCCGCCTTTTGAGCCGCAGCAGAAATGGTGAGTTGTGCCCGGGCCGGAAGCTCCGTTGTGCTGTGAAGACCCGTAATTTTGGAAAAGCCGATCATCTCATCGGCATAGGCATTGAGCACAGGGGCTGAAATATAGCCGTAGCGGTCACCGAGAAGATGCATGGTCGCCCGCCGCAGTTCCCCATCATCGGAATAAACCCGCCCGGCGGTGGAATCCAGAAGCAGCACACCGTTTCTGTCCGTGACTGTGCCGGTGGACATATTCCCGCCGGTATAGACATGGGGAGAGCCGGGAAATACCACCCAGTCATCGGCACTTACAAAATAACGCACCAGAAACACCAGCACGCCGGCAAGCAGAAGCCCCAGCAGAGGAAGCAGAAACAGCATACGCCGTGATATCCGTTTCATTCTAATTTCCCTCCAATCTTCTGCCGGAAGGCAGCTTCACCGCAACACTGGCGTTCTGCCTGGTATCCGCAGCCTTGATAAAGGCCATCAGTCCCCAATAGGCGATCATACTGCTGCCGCCGTTGGAAACAAAGGGGAACGTAACGCCGGTCAGAGGAAGCAGATCCACCGTGCCGAACACATTGAGCATCATCTGCAGAAGCAGAATCACGACCGCAGCACCGGCGCCGATGGCATAGAAGCTGCTGCGTCCCACATCGGAAGAACGAAGGACAAACACCGCCAGCAAAATCACAGCCAGCACCAGAAGAACTGCCATCAGAAGACCCCATTCCTCCGCCACAAAGGCAAAGACCAGATCCGTATCGGAGGCGCCTACATATTTGAGCCAGCCGCGTCCCGCGCCAAGGCCGAACAAGCCGCCGGAGGCGATGCACATCATGGATCTTGTCTGCTGATAGCCGGTAGTCAGTGCGTTTTCCCACACATTGCCCCAGGCAGAAAAGCGGTCAAGAACATGGGGCACAAACCGCACCGCCATAACACCGCCCATTGCTGTGGCGGCGAGAATCAGCGCAATGGTGGCAAAATTGCCAGAGCGCATAAAGGCAATGGCAAGAAACGCCGCAAAAAAGATCAAAGCCGTACCAAAGTCATTCATCAGAACAAGGCAGCCGCAGATCGCCGCGGAATAGGCAATAAACAGGAACATATTCCGCTTGGTCATGACTCTTTGCAAAGTGGATGCTCCGACAAAAAGGAAGCAAAGCTTCACCAGCTCGGAGGGCTGGAAGGACACGCCGCCGATAAAGATCCAGTTTTTCGCACCATACTGCTCCACACCGAAGACCAGATTGAAGGCCAGCAGCGCCAGAGAACCAAAGGCCGCCACATACCGCAGCTTCTTCGCCCGCTCCAGATCCCGCAACGACCAGCAGATAATCAAAAACACCACAAGGCCGGCGCCAAGGCAGATCAGCTGCTTGGTCAGCTCATTGGGCGTGTCCGAGGCAATGACCGACAGACCCATTGTGGTCAGGAAAAAGGCGATGATCTCGATCTCAAAGCCGGAACGCCGCAGTAGCTTTGTAAACACAAACAGCCCCCACTGCAGGGCAATGAGAATGAAAAACGCGGGAAATATCTGCGTGGATTCGTTTTCCAGCGACAGCACAAAGGCCGCCAGCACCTGAAAAATCGTCAGATAGAACAATGTAACACCGGGATGCATTCCAAACCCCGCTTTGGTTCTGGACGAGGCCTGCTGGACTTCCTGCTGTCGGGTAATGGGCTCAAATTTGAAGTCCACACCGCCAAGGCCGATGGTATCCCCCGCGCTGACCACCTCCATGGAAGCCGGTGCTCCATTGACGGTAATACCGCCCTTGGAGCCGACATCGGAGATCGACCAGCTGGAATCGTCATACCGCGTAAGCACCGCATGGGTGCGGGAAATGGTGGGGTAATTGAGAACCACATCGCAGGTTTTTGATCTGCCCAGCAGCGTCTCCCAATGGGTCACCTGAAAGGAAGTGCCGTCCGGGGCAGACAGGTTTGCCCAGACCTCCGGCTCTTTCCGGAAGGTCAGAAGGCTGACGGCGCATCTGCCTAAGATCAGCAGCGCCAGCACCGGAAACACATACCGCATAACGGTATTGATCAAATTGATGGGATCCGATTGCGCCATAGCTGCAAAAAAGTTTTCCATAGTTACGTTTCCTCTTGGCTCTGTCCAAGATCATCCACACTTTGTATGGTCTGATAGGCGAGTGTCTTCACAGGCTTGTCTTTCTCTTTGAGTTTAAAGGTGATAAAATCGCTGATAAGCATATAGGCCACCGCAAACACGGGCACACCCAGAACCATTCCCGCAAAGCCGAACAGGCCGCCTGCCACGGTAATGGATACCAGAACCCAGAAGCCGGAAATACCGATGACAGTGACCGCAATACCGATCACATTAAAAATCGTCACCCAGCTTTGCTCCAGATTCAGGTCAAAGCCCATAAATCCGCCGAAAACCACCAATATCGCCACCAGCGGCATCATAGCGTTGATACCCTCGATGCTGCCCCGGTTGGTATCATCGGACACATCCGTCAGCCAGGCATTAAAGCAGGCATCGTTGGCTGAGGAACCGAAAAAGGTCATCACACAGTCCATAATAATGGTCAGGCTCACACCCACAGAAGCCGCCGACGCCACATTGGGCAGCATCGCCCCGATCACATCCAGCCGGATCAGGGAAAAGCTCCAAATACTGACACCCCAGGCAATATATCCGCCGCAAATAAAGATCTTCCGCTTGCCGATCTTGTCAGAAAGCGCGCCGATCAGCACCGTGGTAACCGTCGCCGCAATGGCGGATGCCGCCACCATGGCTGAAATGGCCTCCGCACTGGCGTGGAACATCTTGTAGATGAACACATTGAAATACATATTCTCCACCACCCAGGCCACCTGCCCCGTCAGGCAGAAGACCACCAGCGCCAGATAAAACTTTCCGTTTTTCTTGGTCTTTTCCATAAAAGCAAACCACCTTTCGGTCTATCTATATGGCTAATTTATCACAGCCCTATCAGGGTGTCAAGCAAGGAAAAACCATGTCATCC
>CAZUJI010000173.1:0-3833 GCA_964620235.1 uncultured Eubacteriales bacterium | reverse complement strand
TGTAACGTCGCCGGTAACCACGGCCTTAGAGTTAAAGCCCAAGCGGGTTAAAAACATCTTCATTTGCTCGCCGGTGGTGTTTTGGGCTTCGTCTAAAATAATAAAGCTGTCGTCTAAGGTGCGGCCGCGCATATAGGCCAGGGGCGCAACCTCAATGTCGCCCCGCTCTTGGCAACGGGCAAAATTCTCGGGGCCCAGCATTTCAAACAGCGCGTCGTACAACGGGCGCAAATACGGGTCGACCTTTTGCTGCAAATCCCCCGGCAAAAAGCCTAATTTTTCGCCCGCCTCTACCGCAGGGCGGGTTAAAATAATGCGGCTGACCTGTTTGGTGCGAAAGGCCCGCACCGCCATAGCCACCGCCAGGTAGGTTTTACCCGTACCCGCAGGGCCAACGCCGATGGTAATGGTGTTGCTGCCAATGGCGTCTAAATACTTTTTTTGCCCCAGGGTTTTTGAGCGAATGGGCTTGCCCTTGGAGGTGATGCAAACACAGTCGTTATACAACGAGCCCACCTCGCGCTCGGCGCCCTCTTCTACCAGCGACATAACGTAGCGGATATTTTGCTCGCACAGCGTTTCGCCCTTTTGAATGAGGGTTAAAAGCCCCTCAATCACCCGCACCGCCTGCTTTACACCGGCGGCCTCGCCCTTGACCTTTAGCATATTGGCCTGGGTGGACACGCTGACCTTGTACTCTCGCTCAATACAATGGATATTTTCATCAAAATTGCCAAACAGCTCTAACAGCTGCTCGGTACTGTTTACCGAAAGGGTTTGTTCTGTCAAATTCGACCCTCCGCTCTTTTTTACTGCCGGAATGTAAATATGCTTCCAAAATATAGTATAACATATTTGTTTACGAATTTGTAGTGTTTATTGATAAATTTTCTTGAATTGCGATATTTTCTTTGCAGACGTACTGCCGCCGCAAAAGAATACCGTCGGGCTGTGGCTTTACCTCGTCGGTAAACTCTAATACTTCGGCCTCGGCCAGCAGCTGCTTTTCCTCTGCGGCCAATCGGTCGCGGGCCATTTGCTCGGCGGTGGCGGCATCTACGGTGCAGGGATGGCTCTCTTGCCCCACAAAGGTGGCCGAGTGCAAATAAATGGGCAGGTACATACCCTTATGGGTAAAATAGTGGGTATCGGTTTGCTTTTGGTACTCGCCCTTTACGCTGCCCAGATACAGCGGAATTTTCAGCCCGAAAAACGAAAGCACCTGCCGCCGAGTAACCTTACCCGTGGGGCGGGTGTAGGTTTGGGCAAAGGGGATAAACACCCGGGCCTGCCGCGCAGTTTGGGCAATGATTTTTCCGCTGGCGTGCTTAAAGGCGGTGGTTTGGTCGGCGTATTCTACCACCCCCGACACCAAAAGCTGCCCCTTGGCCACCGCATCGCCCCGTTGGACTAAAATTTGCCCCTCGGTAACCTCAATGGCTAAAATCGTACCGTCGACCGCCGCCCGCAGATTGCAGGGTGGGCGCTGCTGCAGGTCTGCATTTTGCACCTCGGTGACCTCTATGGTGGCCCGAACCCCCTCAATATTTACCGCCGCCCAGGCAACGCCCGGCACCTGCAGGGCCAGGCGGGTGCGCACCTGCTCGGTGTCGATAGCGGTACGCAGCACCCCCTCACGCACCCCCAGTTCCCGGCAAACGGCCAAAATTTGCGACGGGTCTAACTGCGCCGTACCGCTGACCTGCACGTTCCACACAAACATACTGCCCACCTTAAGCAGCGCCAAAAATAATATCAGCCCTACCCCAAAGCCTGCGCGCTTTTTGTATTTTTTAAGCACAAAGGGCAGACCGTAGCGCCCTTGTATGCGGGTGGTAATGCCGGTTTTGCCCCGTAGGCGGCGAATACGCTTGTAGTCGCGCACCGTCATATTGGCGTATAGCCGACCCTGCTTGTGCTGCACGTTCCATACCGAAACGTACTGCCCTGCAAGCAGGTTGAGCAGCCGCTCGGGAAACTCACCCTTGGCGACAAACCGCACGTAGCCCACCAAAAATCTGTAGATTTTTAAAAACAGCATATTCCACCCCTACATATCGTAGTTAACGCTTTCAATTTTGCCGTTGATGCAGGTGTGCTCTCGGTCAAACTGCGCCAGCCGCAGCCCACGGCCGCAAAAGCAGACCGTACCGCAGCCAATATTCAGCTTAATGCGCTCGGCATTATATTCCAGCACGCCGCGGCACCCCTCTACGGTGGCCTCACGGTCGCCTACCAAGCGAATATGCGCCCCGCCCGAGAAAATCCCCGGCGGCAGGTCTAAGGCGCGGCCCAAACGCCCCTGCGTCATTGGTATTTCTTGGCTTTTTTTAGATTTTCGTTTTGCTGACATAACCATTCCCCCCGTAAAAATATCCCTATAAAAAATATGCGCCGTGGGCTAAAGAAATGTACCCCGGCATATATTTTGGTAGGTGATGGCTATGCGTTTTTATAAAAGTCTGCGACCCTCCTTGGGGCAATGGGTGACTGCGGGGGTTTGCCTTTTGTTTTTGGGGTGTATTTTGCTCTACCCCGCCGACGTAGCCTTGGGGGTAAAAAAGGGGCTGCTGCTGTGTGGGCAGGTGGTGGTGCCCTCGTTGTTCCCCTTTTCGGTGGCGGCGCTGCTGCTGTTTAAAACCGGGGTATTTTCGGCCAAAAGCGGCAAGGGCGACTTTTTTAGGAACGGGCAATTCGGGGTATTCGTACTGTCGATGCTGGCGGGGTACCCCGTAGGGGCGCGGCTGGTGCGGGCATTATACGGCAGCGGCCGAATTTCTTTGCCCCAAGCGCGGCGTATGGTATGCTACTGTGTGAACGCGGGGCCTGCCTTTGTGGTGATTGCGGTGGGTCTTGGCAGCTTTGGCCGCACCGACGTGGGCTGGATGCTGCTGACCGCCCATATCATTTCCGCCTGCCTGCTTTGCTTACTGTTTGAAGCGAGGTTTCGTCCCGACAAGCCCTCACCGTCGCCTACCGCTAAGCAACACCCGTTTTGTTTTGGCGAGGCCTTTGTAGCCGCCACCGCCGAGGGCTGCTCGGCTATGTTTGCGGTGTGTGGGTGGGTAATTTTATTCTCGGCCGTTGGGGGGCTTTTGGCGACCCTGCCCCTACCCCGTGGGGTATTTTTGTCGGCGCAGGCGCTTTTAGAGGTCACAAGCGGCGTTTTGGCCGCGCGACAGCTGGGTGGGCTATGCGCTGTGGCGGCGGCACTGGGCTTTGCAGGGCTTTGCGTGCAGTTTCAGGCGTTGTCGGCCGCGGGGGAGGCTCGCCCCCCGTTGGGGCAATTTGTGCTGGCCAGAGTGGCCCACGGCGGGCTTTCGGCGCTGCTTACGTGGCTGTTTTTATACCTTTGGCCGCTAAGGGTACCCACCGCCACCTTTGGGCAAGCCCCCACTGCTATTGGCAACGCCGCTTCGGTGCCCGCGGCGATATCCTTACTATTTTTATGCGTGGTATTTTTGGCCTCGGTAAAGCAAGAGCAGGCGCTGCACAAATAAAAAACCGTGCGGAAAATGAATTCCGCACAGCTTTTTTATTATCTTATTTCATAATCAAATACCGAAACAGGGTCTGCGATTGCAGACCCTGCCGTTTTTTACTCGCTTTTTAACTCCGGCAGACCCTTTACCGAAAGCAGCAAGGAAATTAAACCCGCCAACAGGGATGCAGACACCACCACCCGCCAGTCGATTTGCGAGAACACGGCGGCCGAGCCAATGGTAGCAATGGCGGTTTCGGCCACGGTTTTGGCGGCGCGGATGCCTGCGGCTTTGAGCCATTTTAAAAATTTCTCTTTCATTTTCATTCTCCTTTTTTAAATAATTTTTGTA
>CAZUJI010000172.1:0-3836 GCA_964620235.1 uncultured Eubacteriales bacterium | reverse complement strand
ACCCGCTCTGCGGGTGGATATTTATTAGGCTTCTAATTTTGATTTTATGGTTTTTACGTATTCGCTGGGGGACAGACGGGTGGCCTGCTTAAACAGTCGGCTGAAATAATGTACCGACGAAAATCCCAGCATATCGGCAATTTGGGTGACGTTATACTCCCCGTTGCGCAGTAGCTTTTTGGCGTCCCGTATGCGCAGGGTGTGAATATAATCAATAACCGACATCCCATAAGCCGCCTTAAATTGCCGGCAAAGGGTGGTTTTATTGGTGCTGTATAAAAAGCAAAGCTCGTTTAGGTTAATATTCTCGCGATAGTTGTTGTTTAAATATTCGTACACGTTTAAAATTTTGGTGTGAATTCGCCCGTCCACCGTCTTGTCCTGGGCCGATTCCTGCCTGCGAATCAGTTCAATTAAAAAGGTCTCTAATTTCAGGCGAAGCATTTGGTCGGCTCCAAAGGGGGGATTCTCCCGCTTTTTCATATCGGTGGTGTAGGGCTGGTCGTAGGGGGGCAAAAATACCAAGCGCCCCTCGCGCACAATGTCGGTCAACAGCCGCTGCAGCTCCCCCGATAGGGTGCAGGGCCGCCCCGAAAAAACGTCTAACTGCTCGCAGGCACACTCAAAGCCCACAATAATAATGTTGGGGGTGCTTTTTTTGCCGCAAGAGAGCCGATGCGATTCGCCCGCCTTGTGCATAATCAACTGATTGCTTTGCAAACGCCCGCAAAAACCCTCAGCCTCAATTTGCACCGAGCCACTGTCTACGTACACCAGCTCCCGAAAGGGGTGGCTATCGGCCTGGGTGGCGTAATCGTCGGTAAACTCAAAATAATGAACGTTGGCCAAGCGGGGCACGCTTAACGCCTCGCAAAAGGGCTTTAACTTAAATTCCATACCTATCACCTATGGGTATATTAGCATAATCACCCCAAAAAATCAATCTATATTGAATTTCTTTACGATTGTGCAAAATAAACGCAAGATTGTTTAAATACAAAGACGCAGGCCGTGCAGTATAATAAAAGCAAATAAAATGTAAAGGAGCTTTATTATGTCCAGAATTTGCATTCCCGATTACGAATATAAAGAGCGTATTGCAAAGGCCGCCAAATTGGTAGCCGCTAAGGGCTTAGACGTTATGGTGGTATCCAGCACCGAGTCTGACTATGCAAACGCCCGTTACTTTAGCGGCTTTTGGCCGCTGTTTGAGCGTGCCGGTGTAGCCATTTCGGCCAACGGCGATGCCTGCTTGCTGGTTGGCCCCGAGTCGGCCATTTTTGCCAAGGATTTTGGTAAGATTGAAAAACAATTTGTTCTGCGCGAGTTCCGCGAGTCGGCCGACCCTGCCTACCCCGAGCTTCACGCTGACACCTTCCGCGATGCCTTTAAGGCCATTGGCGTTACCGGCGAACACATTAAAATTGGTTTGGGCAGCTACGTTGAGTGTACGATGCCTATTTTTGAGGGCTTAAAAGAGAGTTATCCGCAGGCCGAGATTGTAAAGTGCAACGATATTATGGTTGAGCTTCGCAAAATCAAGAGTGTAAACGAGCTGGCCTGCATTAAAGAGGGCTTCCGCATTATCGAGCTGGCTACCGACGAGGTAATTCGCAACCTGCGCCCCGGCGTTACCGAACTGGAGATGGTGGGTATTGCCCAAAAGGTGATTTACGAGCACGGCGCCGAGTACGAAGGTCTGCCGATGTACGTATTCAGCGAGGCCTCTACCCGCCACGCCATCAGCCGCTCCAGCTACCGCAAGCTGGGCAAGGGTGACATTGTGCAGTTAAACCTGTCGGCCAAAATCGACGGTTATTCTCCCGCCATTGGTCTGCCGGTGGTGCTGGGCAAGTTAGAGGGTGAGCGCCGCCGCTTGGTGCAGTTCTGTTTAGACGCCCACAACTGGACGGTTGAGCAAATCAAGGCCGGCGTAGAGGCCTGCAAAATTGCCCAAGACTTTTACAAGATGTACGAAGAGGCCGGCTTAAAAGACAATTACGTTTACGGCCCCTGCCACGGCACCGGTATGATTGAGGTTGAGGCCCCCTGGATGGAGACCGACAGTCACTATATCTTAGAGCCTAATATGACCTTCCAGGTAGATACCTTTATCTCGGGCCCCACCTTTGGCTGCCGTTGGGAGAAGGGCATTGCCGTTACCGAGGACGGTTGCGCCTCTATGACCGACTACTTAAAGAAGGGAATTATCGAGCTGGATGTGTAAGAACGGAATCGGTAAAAAAGAATGGATTATTCCCGACTGTGAGCTGCCCCTGCCCGGCGAGGGCGTGCTAAAAGGGCACGAGTCGGTGATTATTGTGAACGACAGCGACCAAGAGGCCCATATAGAGGTTTCCTTGTTCTTTACCGACAAGGCCCCCACCACCGGCATTGTGTGGAAGGTGCTGCCCGGCCGCGTGCGCTGCTTTCGTATGAACAATTTAGAAGATATGTGCGGGGTAGAGATTCCCAACGATACCCAATACGCCATGAAGGTGGTCAGCAGCTGCAATATCGTGCTGCAATACGGTCGGTTAGACAATCGTCAAACCAATCTGGCCTACTACACCACCTTAGGCTACAATCAATAAGGAGCGTTTGTTATGGATTTAAACTTTTGCTTCCCCAAAGAGCTGCAAGCCGTTAAAGAAAACCGTACCCCCGTGGTTTTGGCGGGTGGCACGGTAGAGTACCACGGCGCCCATTGCGCCTATGGGTGCGACACCTTAATCGCCCAAGGTCTTTTAGAGCGTTTGGCCCTAAAAAAAGAGATTTGCATTGCGCCCCCGATATACTATAGCCCTTCCAGCTACGCCGTGGCCGACCAATGCAGCGGCACCGTACACGTGGAAGAAAATGCCTTTGAAGAGTATTTGTACTACGTGTTCCGTAGTATGCTGTACTCAGGTCTGCGTAATATTTACGTGGTGATTCACCACCAGTTTGAGCAAGAGTCCTGTATGCCGATGACCCTTTGCTATATGAAGGCGGCCAAGCGGGCTACTATGCAGTATTTAGAGCAAACCCGCGGCCAGGGCTGGTGGGGCAGCGAAGACAGCGCCTCGTACTACGACGATTTGGGCGGCGGTGACGACCCCTTTAACTGGATTCAGGTTATCCCCACTATGAGCACCGCGGTGCAAAACGCCACCGGGTACGACCACGCCGGCAAGTACGAAACCTCGCTGCTTATGGCCCTATACCCCAACGCCGTAAAAATGGAGCGCTTGGGTGATGTTAAACATTGGTTTACCGAGGCCGCCAAGGAGGCCACCGCCGAGCTGGGCGAAGAAATGGCCCGCCAGGCCTTGGCCTACTTAGAGCAACGCATAAAATAACACAAAAAAACACCCCGCCGCGTGCGGGGTGTTTTTTTCGCAGATACCAAAACCCACCGTCCGCCGTGGCAGAAGTAATAATTAAAAGTGAGAGGGAATAAGTTCGGCGTTCCGCCTGGCGGAACATTTTAAATTCCGTTGCGAAGCAACACCTTACTTCTTCACTCTAACCTATTACTTTTTACTTTAATTTGCCTCGCCCTTTGGGAGAGGTGGTGGCCGTAAGGCCGACGGAGAGGGCAATGTCGCTCGCCGTAAAAAGCCTTCCCCTTGAGGGGAAGGGGGACCGCTTGCGGTGGATGAGGTGGCAATTCGCCAAACGGAACCAAAAAAATCGCGTAAGGGCGGCGTTTCGCCCTTGCGCTTTTGCATAGATATAAAAAACCACCCGCTTAGCGGGTGGTTTTTGTTTTTTGTAATTATGCCAGCAGGCTCTTGCCGTCCATTTCGGCGGGTTGTTCTAAGCCCATTAGCTCTAACATGGTGGGGGCAATG
>CAZUJI010000171.1:0-3890 GCA_964620235.1 uncultured Eubacteriales bacterium | reverse complement strand
AGATATCCACACAGTCGAAGGGCTTTATGTAGCAATAATCGTACTCTATATGCAGGCTGTTGGTTTGGGCGGGGGTGCGCTGAATAAAATACCGCTGGCCGTTATACTCGCCCTCTAAGCAAAAGCCCTTTTCCATATCGTGGGTGAGGGTGGCTTGGCCCAAGGCTTCAAACCGCCAGCAGCGGGGCAAGGAGTACACCTCTACTTTATCGCTAAAGTGATAAGTGCCCTCGTCAATCTGCTTTTGCACCTGAGCCCGCTCCCAAGCAAACCAATCGGGCACGTGGGCAAACTCGGTTTTTCCCTGCAAGGCGGTGAGGGTGCCGTCCTCGTTTAAATTCCAACGCTTGCCGCAGGCGGTGCAGTAAAGCTCGCTGCCGGCCGAGGCCATTTTAGACTCGGTATTGCAGTGGGGGCAATGGTACAGCACCTTGTGCAGCCCCTCGGCGCGAAAAGGCTCGGTGATTAAAATGCCGTTGTCTTTTTGATATTTATACTCGTCGTACTGCAGCGCGTCGCGCACGGCTTGGTTGATTTGCTCCACCGACATAGCCTTTACCTGCTCGGCGGTTAAAATTTGGGTCATTGTGGTGTGCATAGGCACCTTGCGCTTTTTGCGGAAGTTCCAAAAGGGAGAATGCAGATAGTTGCCGTGATGCACCACCGCCACCACCGGCACCTTGTTGTGTTTTATCAGCTTGCCCAGCGACTCGGGCATATAGGAGGTTACGCCGCAGGGGGAATACCGCGCCTCGGGGTACATACTTAAAATATCGCCCCTTTTAAGCACCCGGTTGATGGATTTAATCAGGTGCAAATCCATTGTAAACTTGCGGGTGCAAATGGCACCGATCAGCTCCAGCAAAAAGGGGCGGCGATAATACCCGTCAATACTGACCACGTTGCTGACTCTATGGGGTAGGGTGCCCATAGCGGCCAGCTCAAAATCTATAAAATACATATGGTTGCTTAACATCATATAGGGGGGCTTTAACCCCTCCATATTTATTTTTTCAACCCTATACTTTTTGCCCATTAACATTATTTTGGAGAGCAGCCAAATCAGCCAAACAATAATAATGGGCTGGCGAATGGGATATTTGGCCGTTTTGTAGCGTTTTTTGTTTTTATAATTTACGTCAATATTCATCTCTTTTCCCCTCAATCTCTTTCCAAGTATCCTTTAAATTGTAAACGATTTGTTAAGAAAAAGCAAGACAAATAAAAAATTGCAAATTTATGCCAATAATGCTACAATAAACAAGAGCAAATACATCTTTGGAGCGTAAACTATGCAATTTTTTTGGATTACTCTTTTGGTATTGGCGGCGGCCGCAATTTTGTTTTTGGGTGTGATGCTGGTCTGCTTTTTTATGGCCTTTTATATGACCGACCGTGAAAAGCACCCCAAAGAGGAATACTCCCTGCCCCCCGGGGAGATTTACAAGCCGCACCGAGAGCAAATGGTGGCTTGGATGCGGCAAACCCGGGCAATGCCCCACAAGACCTACACGTTAACCTCGTTTGACGGGCTACGTCTGCAGGGCAAGTTTTACGAGTATGCCCCCGGCGCGCCCATAGAGTTGATGTTCCACGGCTACCGTGGGTTGGCCGAGCGCGATTTATGCGGCGGTGTGCAACGGTGCTTCTCGTTGGGGTACAGCGTTTTTATTGTTGACCAGCGCGCCTGCGGCAACAGTGACGGGCGGGTGGTTTCCTTTGGCATAAACGAAAGCAAGGATGCTGCCGCTTGGGTAGACCTGCTGGTACGGGAGTTTGGTCCCCAAACCAAAATTATACTCACCGGCATTTCTATGGGCGCCTCGACGGTGCTTATGGCGGCGGGGCGGCCCCTGCCCCCTAACGTGGTGGCGGTGGTGGCCGACTGCGGCTACACCTCACCCAAAGAGATTATTTGCAAGGTAATCCATCAAATGCATCTGCCCGCAAGGCTTTTGTACCCCTTTGTGCGGTGGAGCGGCAAACTGTTTGGCGGGTTTGACGTGGAAGAATACTCGCCCCTGCAGGCCATGGAAGCCTGCCGTTTACCGATTATCTTCTTCCACGGCGAAAGGGACGATTACGTCCCCTGCGATATGAGCCGCGATCTACACGCCGCCTGCAAGGCGCCTAAGGCTCTGCTTACCGTACCCGGTGCGGGGCACGGGCTGTGTTATATTATTGACCGCGAGGGGTACGTATCTACCCTGCAAAAATTCGCAAAAGAAAACGGCCTGCCCATTGGCAACCCGTAATAAGGAGCTTTATATGCAAAACAACAATATTATTTTAATCGGAATGCCCGCCTCAGGCAAAAGCACGGTGGGGGTCGTTCTGGCCAAAATGTTGGGCTACGCCTTTTTAGATGCCGACCTTTGTATTCAACAGCAAACCGGCAAGCTGCTGCACCAAATTATTGCCCAGGAGGGGCAAGAAGGGTTTAGAGAGATAGAAAACAAGGTCAACGCCGCCCTTACCTGCCAAAACACCGTAATTGCCACCGGCGGCAGCGCGGTATACGGGCAAGAGGCAATGGCCCACCTGCGCAGCATTGGCACGGTGGTCTATTTGCAGGTGCCGCTGGAGTCACTAAAGCTGCGGCTGGGGGCGGATTTCAGCACCCGCGGCATTAGTATGTACCCGGGGCAAACTCTGGCAGATTTATATGAGGAGCGGTGCCCCTTATACCAAAAATACGCCCATATTACCGTGCCCGACAGCGGCGAGCCCTTGGCCGCCTACGCCGCCAAAATCAAAGCGGCTGTAGAAAATCAGCGTTTGTAATTTTTTGCCCCTCCGCCCGTCCGTTGTGGGTGGGGAATTACAATCCCTATCCACCGCAAGCGGTCCCCCTTCCCCTCAAGGGGAAGGCGTTTTGAGGGTGACCCGTCAAATACATAAGTAAAGCTCCCTTTCGTAAGGGAGCTTTTTTGCGTTTATAAAACCTCATCTTGGGCGTATACGGCCCGCTCGTTCAGGCGGCCGGACAGCGGCTGGCAGCAAATAATACCGGTAACGTCCTGCACGTCGCACAGCTTGTGGTAAAACTGCTTGTTGATCTTATTGCTGGCGCACAGCAAATAGGCGCTGCGGGCGCGGGAAATCATCTCTTGCCGAATGTAATTTTCTTCCATAGAAATATCGCTCATCTCCCCCGACAAAGCCAAGCCTCTGCAAGAGAAAAAGCAAATATCGGCATAATAGGAGCGTACCGCCGCGCGGGCGCCGTTGCCCACCAGTGACAGGCAGGTGTTGGTTACGTCGCCGCCGGTGGAGATCACCTTAACGCCGTACTCGGCCAATTTGGTCATAGCCTTAATGCCGCTGGTAATGACGGTGATATTCTTTTTATCGGTTAAAAAGGGCACGATGCTGTAGGCGCTGGAGGAGGCGTCTAAAAATATCACGTCGCCGTCGTGAATGAGCGAGGCTGCCTTTTTGGCAATACGGGCCTTTTCGTCGGAGCACTCCAGCTCGCGAATGGCAAAGGAGATTTTTAAGGCCGAAATGCCGTTTTCCTCCAGCATAGCGCCGCCGTGGATGCGTTTGATCATCCGCTGCTGCTCTAACTCGGCCAGGTCGCGGCGAATCGAGGGCTCGCTGATGTACAGTGTGTCGGCCAGCTCTTTTACCGATGCGGATTTTTGTTTAATTAAAATTTCTAAAATGGCGCGTTGGCGGTCTTTGTTCATTTGAAACCCTCTTTTGGCGTTAAATGGGCAATATTTTGCGCGTTTTATCTTTTTTTGTGAAAAATATTGCAGGTTTGATCATTTTTTAGTATACTGGCAACCAGAAGGTAAGTCAAGAGCCAAAGGAGCGTTTTTTATGCTGTTCCTCTGGTGGCGATCACAGGCAATGTCTCCCAGGCGATCGTCGGTACCGGCGTC
>CAZUJI010000170.1:3182-3900 GCA_964620235.1 uncultured Eubacteriales bacterium | reverse complement strand
TCATCTCTTTAACATATAAATCTTCAATTACTATTTTATTTGGTGGATTATTAAAGATATCTTCAATTATTCTTTTATGACAATCATCTCTTAGATTAGTTAATCTTTTTTCTAATTTATTGATGATTTTTTGTTCTTTATATAATTGTTAGAATATTTAACGTCTTTATTATTGTTTATGTATGAGACTAGATGTAGAGCAAGTGAATTGACCTCATTTAAGATAAAACAGGTAAGATTTGGACAACCCACAACAGTAATATTACACGGAAAAGATAATAAAAATAGAGTTATACCATTAAGTTCATCATTTTCTAATATATTAGAAAAATATATGCAACATTTCAAAAAAACAAATAAAGATTCATATCTCTTCTTAAGTAATCAATTAAAACCATTCACTTCTAAAGGAATCGAATATATTTTAAAGAAATATGTTGAAATAGGTAGAGAGCATAATCCTAATTTATTTAAAGATAATTATCATAATCATAGTATGAGACATACAAGGGTAATGCATCTATTAGAGGCAGGAGTTAATTTAATATATATTAGAGATTTTTTAGGCCATTCATTGATTTCAACTACTGAAATATACGCCAAAACAAATCCAAAATAAAAGAAAAAGAATTTCTATCTCATTCAAAATTAATTAATATAGAATCTAAATATAGCGAAGATAAAAACCAAAAGTTAATAAACATGTTAAAACAAAAAA
>CAZUJI010000170.1:0-3172 GCA_964620235.1 uncultured Eubacteriales bacterium | reverse complement strand
AGTATTTTAATAAATAAAGCTGATAATAAAGCCGTAATTAAGAAATACTCCTCATAATGTAAAACTTCTCATAATAGTAAAAGAAAAAAAGAAAGATTTCTCTTTCTCCCTTATAATATTATTGCTATAATTCCACCACTACCTGTATTAACTATTTTTTGAAGTGACTCTTGTAGTTTTAGTTTAGCCTTATCTGGCATCATGTGAATTTTACTTCTTATTCCGTCATTTACTAATTCGCTTAATTTTCTTCCAAAGATTTCTTTATTCCATACTAAATTTAAATCTTCATCTTTCATTAAAGAATTAATAAGCGTTGTCGATTGTTCAAGCGATCCAATAATTGGTTCGAAAGTAGATTCAACATCTACTCTTATCATATGAATACTAGGAGCTGTAGCTCTTAATTTCACACCGTATCTACCCGATTGTTCTGTAATTACTGGCTCTAATAATTTCATATCAGTCACACTCGGATAACTTACGCCGTATCCTGTATTCATTACTTCGTCAAGTGCACTTTTTACAGTAGAAAAACTATTTTTTAATGTCATATATTCTTGTAATATTTCAACAAACTCTGCTTTTTCTGTCATTTCATGGCCTAAAAAAGAAGCGATAATTTCATTATATATATTATCATCTAAATCTAGTGTAATATTAGCTATTCCAACACCTGCGTCAGTTAAATCAATTTTTACATCTTTAAACATTTTAGTAGCAATTAAACTTTCTTTAATCAGTTCTACCTCTTTATATTTACTATATTTTTTTGTTGCTTCTTTAATGATATCCATAATGCTTATTTTAATAGGATTTTCTTCAAATAATACACTTATGTATTTTGGTAAAAGAATATTAAGTTCTTTTATTTCAAATTCATTTAAAGCTTCTTTTAAAATCTTATCAATATCATTACCATCCATATTTAAAACATTTGTCGGAATTACTGATACTTGATATTTCTTTTCCATTTCTTTTTGCATTTTTATTACACTACTAGCTTTAGGATCTAGTGTATTAAGTACAATAACAAATGGCTTTTTAAGTGCCTTTAATTCATTTACAATTAATTCTTCAACACTTGCATAATCACTTCTTGCGAAATCAGAAAAAGTACCATCACTAGTAATTAAAATACCAATATTTGAATGATTAACTATTACTTTTTTTGTACCTATTTCCGCCGCTTCTTTAAAAGGAATTGGATCATCAAACCAAGGCGTTTTAACCATTTTTGGCCCATTATCATCATAATGACCAGTTGCGTTAGGAATTACGTATCCAACGCTATCAACTAACCTTGTATTCATTTGTGTATCACCTATATTTATTGTAATAGCATTGTTTGGTATAAATTTAGGTTCAACAGTCATAATTGTTTTTCCTTTAGAAGTTTGTGGAAGTTCATCTAATATTTTATTTTTTAAAAAATCATCTGTAACAAGTGGTAGTATTTTATTTTCCATAAATTTAGTAATGAACGTACTTTTTCCGCTTCTGACCGGGCCGACTATACCTATATAGCACTCACCTTGACATCTTTTTACAATTGCCTCTAATGTTTTTTCTTCTTTCATATTTAAAAACCTCCCATATATATATATCTAATAAAATATATGAGAGGTATTATTTATTTATGAAAAATAAAATTATACTTGAACAAACTAGAAAATTGTCCTCATTCCATTTCCTACATTTCTATTATGCTATTTACACTATCTATTAACATTTCTTCAATACTTATTTCTAGATTCTACTAGCTAATGGTGCAAAAACTTTTCGCCAGTAATGTCATAAATTGTGCTCATAAAAACTCCTTCTAAATAGATAAAGTTAATTAAAAATGTATCTTTTATCTATTTTATTCTATATTTCTTATCAATTACTTCAATTTCATTTTCTTTAATTAACTTTTCTAATGCATCCTTTAATGAACCTGGAATTGAAGAATATCCTAAAAATCTTGATAGTTCGCTTAATTTCATTTCCTTCTCAGCTAGTGCAATCTTAATACGCTCAGGAAGTTTAATGCTGTTTTTCTCTATATTCTTAGTTAAAAATACGTTGTTTATAGGTACTACAACTGTTACATAACTTCTTCCTTCGTCCGTTTTGATTATTGGTAACGGCGATTCATTAATTTTTGAATATTTTAAAATTGTTGGATAACCAGTATTTTTTGCTTCTACAATGTGCAGTTCTTTTAAAAACTCTGCAATTCTACGATTTCTGTATTTTGTTGAGCGTAATGTTAAATTGTTAATTTCATTAATTGAAATGCTAGAATCTATACCTGGTATTGATGTTATTTCAATACTATCTTTATTAATGCGAATAGATATAGGTTCATAAAATTGATAATTTTTGTGCAATATTGCGTTTCCAATTATTTCATCTAGAACTTCATATCTATAATTAAAAATACGTTTGGCTTCCATTTGTCCAGGTATTTTAAAAATTTTTTCCTTAATAACGTTATTCTTGAGATAATTCATCACATCTTTATATTGAATATTCAAAGGACCTTTAAAAATTATTTCCTCCATTCCTTCCCCTGTTGGGTCTGGAATGTTAACTAAGTCAATATATGAATATGGAAAATATTTTTCCGGATTATAAGTAAAGAATAATAATCCAACATTTTTAGGTTTCCTATTTTCAATTGGTCCCTCTGAAATATTCATATCTTGAGTCAATTCATCTAAAGACCTAGTTCCTGAGATTTCATATAAATCACTGTTAATTTCTTTTAAATAACTTCTTATTAAAGGAAGTTGTAATTCCTCTAAATTAACTTTGTAATTAGCTCTATCGTCAAAAGGTTGTAATCCAGATAATAAAAATAATTCTTTTTCATCAGCTGGATTAGCTTTGATAGTTGTAGAGCCTTTTCGGATGTAATAAGCCTTGCCAGTATCCCCTTTTAAATATACATTGATTTTACATTTATAAGGCCTTTCGTATCCTGCAGGAATCCACAAAACTAACAACTTCTTATAATCTAAATCTACAACTTCGATATTAGGAATGTATCGAGGCTCAATACATTTGTTACAATATTCAATTATTTCTTTTTGAATCAAGTCAATCTTATCTAAAGATACACCTTCAACAGGAAAAATCGGTTTCCCATTTTCTTCCTTAATTCCAATTATAACATAGCCACCAC
>CAZUJI010000169.1:0-3957 GCA_964620235.1 uncultured Eubacteriales bacterium | reverse complement strand
AAGGTTGGCTCGGTTACCGTCAACGGCAAAAAGGTAAAAGTAAGCAAAAATACCTTTACCATCAGCGACGTACACGAAAATCAAGAGATTACCGTGGTATTTGCCAAGCTGACCGTTATGGACTACATCATTTGGATTATTTTAGGTGCCGTAGTGGTGGCAGGCGCTGCCGTAGGCGTGATTCTCTTGCTTAAAAAGAAAAAACCAAAAGCCGGTGGGGGAGAGATGGAAGATATTTCTTCTAACAGCAACCCGCCTGCAGACGAAATTTAAGGAATGGAGGTAATTTACGATGAAACAAGTATTACGTAAAGTTTTAGCAGTTTTAGTTGTACTTTCTATAGTGCTTTCGGTCGGAATTATCGCCATTTCCGGCTCGGCCGCCGAATCGATTCTGTTCCAGGACGATTTTAACGGCGCAACACCCCATAGCGATTGGTGGATTTCCGGTTCCACCAGTAAGCTTGAAAACGGTGCCTTTACCCTAAACAAAAGCAACGCTATGTTTGTTACTACGGGCACCAATTGGGCAGATTACACCGTGCAGGTAGACGTTACTGCGGTAGGTACCAACTCCTCTACCTACTTTGCCGGCCTTGCCGTGCGTGAGAGTAACACTTCGGGCATTTCAAGCGCTACTTCAGGCTTTTCCAGTAAGGGCTCTTCCTACGAATTTATGCTTTACAAAACGACGAGCGGCGCTATGTCGGTGCGTTTGTACGAGCGTGGCGGCAACGGCTCTTTAAACTCCGAAAACATTAAAGCCTTGGTTAGCGAATTGGGCTTGGCTTCGGCCAATTTAAACGACACCTATACCTTAAAGGTAGTGGCAAAGGGCACTTCTATTAAGTGCTACGTTAACGACGTGTTGGCCTTTGACGTAACCGACGACACCTTTACCGCCGGTACCGTTGCCTTAAAGACTACGGCTTTGGCTACAAAGTTTGATAATTTCACCGTTACCACCACCGTGCCCGATGCAGTCAGCTCTGCCGTATCCTCGGCCACGCAAGAGAGCTCCTCGCAGGTAACCGGCAGCGATATTACCAACGGTCAGATTTTATTCAACGACGATTTCTCGGCCGCAAATCTCGGCTCGGTTTGGACTACCTCTGCTACGGGCGTTACCCAGTCTAACGGTGTATTATCCGTAGGTTCGCTTTCTTACGCCTATTTAAATACCGAGGCTGCCAAAGCCTGGGCAAATTATAGCGTAGAGGCCGACGTTACCCCCGTGGGCACCAATAGTAGCGACACCTATTTTGCCGGTATCACCGCCCGCGAGAGCGACGTTACCGCCATTACGGCCGGCAACAAGGGCAAGGCCTACGAATTTATGCTTTACAAAAAGGTAAGCGGCGTTTTGTCGGTGCGCTTGTACGAGCGTAGCGGCAGCAACCCCACCGTAAACTCTACCAAAAAATTGGTAGCCGACCTTGGCCTGCCTTCGGACAATTTAAACGACACTTATCGTCTGAAAATGACGGTAGTCGGTAATAAAATTTCCTGCTACGTAAACGATATATTGGCTGTTGAAACTACAGACGTCACCTTTACCGCAGGTACCATCGCTTTAAAATCCACCGTTTTAACCAGCATTTTCGACAACGTGGTGGTTCGCGCCGTTGTTGAGGAGGATACCTCCTCTACACCGGTTACCTCTAACCCCACCAGCTCTACGCCGGTCACCTCTACACCCGTTACTTCTAATCCCACCTCGTCGGGCAGTACCTCTTCGGGTAGCGGCAAATACCATTTTGAAGATAACTTTAACGGCGGCGTTCTGCATGCCGATTGGGCTTATAATTACGGCGTTTTAGAGGGCGGTAAGTACGTTATCAACCGCGAGGGCGACGGCGGTGGCTCCAACTGGGTAGACACGTCGGCCGCCAAAGCGCTTACCAACTACAGCGTAGACGCCGACTTTACCTTCCTTACTGCGGTAGGCAGTTCTGCACAGCCTACTATGGGCATTATCTTCCGCGCCCAAGCCTGCGCCGAAAACAGCACCTCCGGCCGCGGCTACGAGTTTGCATTGCTTTACAATAGGGCAAGCGGCTCCTCGGCTTGCCCCGTGCCCAACAAAATGTATGCACGCTTGTACGAGCGTAGCGGCGACGGCAGCCTTGCGGCCAGCAATACCGTTGCCTTAGCAGACGTTTTAGGCGCAGGGAACGACGGCATTAACGATACCTATCACCTTCGCGTAGAGGTTATAGGCAACCGTATGCAGTGCTACGTTAACAATACGTTGGTATTCGATGCAACCGATGCCACCTTTGCCAGCGGCGCATTCGGTGTTCGCAGCTTTACCCGTGAGGCGGCGGTAGACAATGTGGTAGTAGACGAAATTACTGCCTTTACCACCCCCGATAGTCCCGAATACACCTACCCCGAGGGTGTGTATTATGAGGATGATTTCTCCACTGCAGATTTTTCTGCCAAGGGCTGGAACACGGCTTTAAACCAGGTGGGCGATGAGATTCGCCTTGGCGGCGACAAGAACGCTTACCTCTTGGGTAAAGACAATCTGCTGACCCTGACCGATTATACCGTAGAAGCGGACGTTCGTATGGACAATTTGGTGCAGGCCGACGTAGACGGCGGTATGCCGGGTATCGTTGGTCGCGCTATCAGTACCTCCAGCGGTTACGAGTTTGCTTTGTGGTACCGCGACGGTGCATACCGTGTTCGGTTGTACGACCGTACGGACAAGAAAAGCTTGGCTGACGCAAGCTTTAGCTTTGAGGCCAACGTTTACTACAACCTGAAAATGGTATTAAAGGGCAGTAACATCAAATGCTACGTAGATGACGAGCTTGTTTTAGAGGCAAATGACGACACCAATACCGCCGGTACTGCAGGCTTGCGCAATACCTTAAGCTATCCTGCGTATTACGACAGAATGGTGGTTCGCGCCTCTACCGCCGACGAACAAAACGGTCAAATCATTCACTATCAAGCTCCCACGGCAGATGCCAACGGCATCTATTTTGCCGACAACAACACCAAAGCCGATTTATATACCACCGGCTGGATGAGCGACAAGGTGATTGACGACAATTTCACCATACTGAACAGAAGCTCCAACCTGTTGCTCAACGGCAACTATAAGCTGTTATCCGACTATGTTGTAGAGGCCACCGTAATGGTAGACCCCGATAAACCCATCAGCACCGGTTCCACCAACGGTATGGTTATGGTGATTGGCCGCGGCTATGAGTTATCTATTTTGATGAATGCCGCAGGCACCGATGCTTCGCTCCGCTTGTACGACCGCGCCAACAAGAAGGTTGTGGCTGTAAACACTGATTTCACAGCCAAAAAAGGTGAATTATATAAGCTCACCTTAGTGTTAAGCGGCAACCGTATCCGCGCCTTTGCAGACGGTAAATTATACATCGACGTAGAAGATACCGCCCACAAAAACGGCAACATCGGTATCGGCGCCATTGGGTACGATATGCGCGCCCAAAACTTTGTTTTGCGCAAGGTTACCAAGAGCGATTTAACCGGCAGCGCTATCAGTAGCACGGTTATTCCCTCCACGGGCGACAATTCCTTTACCGTTATTCTCATCGCATCGGCCGTGCTGGTGCTTTGCGTAGGCGCATTACTGGTTTTGCGTAGCCGCAAAAGGGTAGAAAATATCTAACAACTACAAAAGAGATGGACAGCTTCGGCTGCCCATCTTTTTTTTGTTGTGCTTTTGAAGATGTTATGGTATGGTTGAGGTACAATAGGGACAACTTGAAAACGATACATTAATTCAGTTCCATACACAAAAATACAAAGTGTAATAATCAATTTGTTTTTTATCTCATTTAAAATGCATATTAGAAGGTAAGGCAGGAATAACCGTCATACTTTCGGTGTGTTAACAGCTTAAAAACAAAGTCTTTAACTGCATTTTCTTTGGTCTGATTTTAAATGTGTCGGTATGACTTTTGTCATACC
>CAZUJI010000168.1:0-3999 GCA_964620235.1 uncultured Eubacteriales bacterium | reverse complement strand
ATTCCATTTTAGGTACAACGCTTTTGTATGCCGGACGCATAATGCGGCCGCCGGTAACCAGTTCTTCGGTACGATGGGCACACCAGCCGGATATACGCGCAATGGCGAATAAGGCGGTGTACATCTCCCGAGGGATACCTAACATAGAATACACGAAACCGGAGTAAAAGTCAACATTTGGGCAAATAATTTTTTTCTGTTTTTTGGTTTCGTTAAATAAAATCGGCGAAAGAGCGGCAATTCTGTCTAAAAGCTCCAATTCTTTTAAACGATTGGTCTGCTCAGCCAAACGCTGGGCATTTTTTCGCAAAATAACCGCGCGCGGGTCAGACAAGGTGTAAACGGCGTGACCCATACCGTAAATTAGACCGGATCTATCCCCTGCCTCTTTATTTAAAATTTTGCGCAAATAGGCGGCAATTTCTTCATCATCGGCCCAATCCTGTACGTTGTCTTTGATATTCTCAATCATATCTACAACCTTCATATTGGCGCCGCCGTGCTTATGCCCCTTTAATGCGCCAACCGAGGCGGCGATTGAGGAATAAATATCGGTACCCGCCGAGGTAAGCACACGGCTGGTAAAGGTGGAGTTGTTACCGCCACCATGCTCGGCGTGCAAAATCAGTGCTAAATCTAAAAGACGGGCCTCTTCTTTGGTATAACTGGAGTCTTTTCGAATTAAGTGTAGAATATTCTCGGCAGTAGAAAGGCCCGGTTGCAGAAAGTGCACATACAAGCTTTCTTTGTCGTGAAAATGCTTTTTGGCTTGATATGCGTATGATACAATAATCGGGAACCGAGCAAAAAGCTCTATGCTTTGACGCAGATTATTTTCTACACTGTAATCTTCGGCCTGTTGGTCAAAAGAATACAAAGCCAACACCGCGCGAGAGAGGTTGTTCATAATGTCGCGGCTGGGCATACGCATAATCATATCCTCGGTAAAATGCTTGGGCAAATACCGCATTAAGCCAATAGCTTCGTTAAACGCAGTTAATTCTTGCTGGTTAGGCAAATGCCCCACCATAAGCAAATAGGCGGTTTCTTCAAAGCCAAAACGATCCTCAGCCACACAGTTGGCAACCAAATCGTCAATAGAGTACCCACGGTAGGTCAGTTCACCGGGAATGGGCATACGTTCGCCCTCGTTAAGTAAATAACCGTGCACGTTACAAATTTGGGTTAAACCCGCAGTAACACCGGTACCGTCGGCATTGCGCAGACCGCGTTTAATATTATAGTTATAGTTGCTGTAATATTCCGGGTCAATATAATTATGTTTTTCGTAATTCGCAGATAAATTACTGAAAAAATTCTCCGGCAATTTAGACATATAGTCTCGCATAAGAACACCTCAAAAAGAGTTATAGGGTTTATTTTACAATCCAACACCAATAAAGTCAATCAAAAAATAAAAAAATAGGTTATTTTTTGCAATTATACGCCGATTTTAGGGCAAATTTCTTTCAGGCAACAGTTTAGACAGTCGGCTTTGCGAGCCGAACAAACTGCGCGGCCATGCACTACCGCTCTGTGGCAAAAATCGTTAGACTTATCGGCCGGTAAAAGGTCTCGCATAACCAATTCAATTTTATATGGGTCTTTTGTTGTAACAAAGCCCATTCGATTACAAAGTCGGGTGAAGTGCGTGTCTACCACAACTGCGGGCTTGCCAAAAACGTCACCCAAGACCAAATTAGCGGTTTTGCGGCCAATCCCCGGTAACGAGGTTAATTCTTCCATAGTGCCGGGTACTTCCCCACCGAATTCTTGCACAATCTTTTTACACATGGTAACAATATCTCTTGCCTTGGTTTTATATAGCCCGCAGCTTTGTATGTAGGGTTCTACCTCTTGAGCCGTAGAGGCTGCGAAGGCTGCTGCATCGGGGAATCTGGCAAACAAAGCAGGCGTAACCATATTTACTCTGGCATCGGTGCATTGGGCTGCCAGACGGGTAGCAATCAATAAATGTAGCGGGTCGGTATACTCCAGCGAGCAAAAAGCGTCGGGGTACTCCTTCTCCATAAGCGAAACGGCCTGTGTGGCGTGTTTTTTTAATTTATCCATATTTTTTCTCTTCCTAAAATAAATCATCAAACACCGCTGTTTTGACGGTTTTTACGCCATCTTAAATAATCCTCTAAAATAATGGTTGCGGCAACAGCGTCTACGATATTTTTGCGTTTTTGCCCGCGGGTATTCGTGTAATTAAGCTGTGTATGAGCCGAAACGGTGGATAGACGCTCATCCCACATTTCCACCGGTAGACCGGTGCTTTGCTTCAAGCGCTCAGCCATTTCCGTACAAGCCTGCGCCTTGAACCCCTGACTGGCATCCATATTTTTAGGCAAACCCATAACAATCAGCTCGGCCGAAAGCTCTTTTGCCTTGGCTGTAAGCCGGTTTAAAAGCTTGTCTCTGTTCCATTCAAAAATAACACCTTTAGGGAATGCAAAGCCTTCACCGGCATCGCTTACGGCAATACCCGTGCGGGCATCCCCTAAATCAATAGACATTATAATCACAGCAAACTCCTATTCTATAGCGGATTTTAATTTTTTGGCAAATTGTATGTCAGACATATATTTAACATTATTTATTACTTTAATATCCATATCCGTTGCCCTTTGCAAAAAGAAGCGTAAGGCTGTTTGTTGCAAAGGCAGCTCGGTGGCAACCAATATTTTCTTGGCATATTTACTGCCAAACCGGTGTGCAACCGTATGCAGTTTATACAATTCGTCTTCGTCAACCGTGCCGTTTTTGCAAGAAATGAATACGGGGGTTAAATTTTTCATTAAAAATACGTCAATTTCATTGCGCGTATCTAACGTGCCGTCAGGGTTGATCACCTGGCCATCCCAATCCATCTCTACACCGCAAAGCGCGTCATTAAAATATCTGTTACTCCCATCACCCATCTCAATTGCAATCAAAAGGGTTTTATATTCTAATATGTTACCTGCTTTTTGCAAACAAGAGCGAATAAAAGTGTTAGAATAACGGTATAAAACCATTGCGTCGCTAACGTTTAATTTTTCAATTAAATGCTTTGTATGAAGTTCGCGCAAAAAGTTTAAGTAGATATTCTTTTTTTCAATAAAATTCTTTACAGAGCGATTTAAGGGCGATAAAGATACCTGTACTTCTAAAGGCGACGAATTAGACTTGTTTTTTTCAAACTCCGCTAATATGCTAACTTTTTTATTCCATCCGTTGGCGTCTTTTTTACATAGCTCCCAAAGCGAATTTATTATTTTAACTTGCACTGGATTATTGAGAAGCTTACATTCTTTACCGGCAATTATTCGTCCGCCGTGGAGCATAATTTGATCCTTGACTGTAATTTGCGGGCAGGCATTTTCCGGCAATATACCGTCATTATCGCAATCTATAAGTTCGGCGGTGGATATTTGAAACCGGTGCATTTGTATATTTTTTTTGGATTTATATTTTTGATAAATCATACCCATTGCCACTAAAGCCAGGTCTTCCCCACCGGTTAAATCAAAAACACAATGCTCTTCATTTTTCACAATATATTCAAGCTTGTAGACAATATCCTTTAGCACATTTTTTTTCGATATTAACAAATTCTGTTTGGGTTAAAAAGCCCTTTTCTGCCAGTATTTTTTTATATTGTGCAACCTGTATCCTGGCTGCTTTGCCATTGCCTAAAAAAATAACTTTATTAGGGCAAAAGGATAAACAACTAACCATATTTTTAATTGGAATCGAATGTAAAAACTCAATAACGGTCATTGCTTTTCCTCCTTCGGGCTAAAAATAACGAAAAACCGGTGCTATGCACCGGCTCCATAAAACGAATTGATAAGTATAACCGCAATAACAGCACAGATGCATACAATTAAAACAATTTTATCAGATTTTTTCAAACCGTTTCTACCCCCACAGAAAAAAGTCTTTTCCTTTTTTTAATTTTACTATAAATAAATCTATTTGTCAATTTCTATGATAAAATAAAACACTTGA
>CAZUJI010000167.1:0-4039 GCA_964620235.1 uncultured Eubacteriales bacterium | reverse complement strand
ATTGCCATCACCCACTTCCAACCCCTCCCCCACGTTATCAGCGGCAATAAGGTTTCGGCCGACTGGTGTGGCTTTGTTCGCCGCACCTACGAGCGGATGGTTCCCAACTCCCGCTGCATCTTCCTTACCGGCGCCCAGGGGGATACCAACCATATCGACGTACGCCTGCCTAGAGAAAAAGGCCGCGGTTATCATCGCGCCCAATATATGGGCGAGAAGATTGCTATGGCCCTTATCGCCAATATTCCGTTGGCCAAGCCGATGAACAACAGCGGCCTTGCTTACGGTCAGAAAAATATCGTTGCCTACGCAAATAAGGGCAAGCCCGAGGAATTGGAAGAAGCCATTCTTGTGGAAAAAATCTACAGAGAAACCAACGACAAGGAGAAGGCAGTTGCTGCCGTGGGTGCCAAAGTTCAAGATATGTGGGCCACCACCATCGTGGCAAAGGCCTGCCGTATTGTGGAACTGATGAACGTCCCCGACAGCCGCGAGCTGTGCCTTACCGCCATTGCCATCAGTGACGCGGTTTTTGCTGGGGTTCCCGGTGAACCCTTTACCGACGTGGGTCGCGCCATTAAAGCACAATCCTCCTATGCGGTTACACTTCCCACCTGTAATACAAACGGTAAGGAAGGGTATTATCCCACCGACTTTACAGAGGGCTCTTACGAAGCCGCCACCTCTCGCTTTAAAGCAGACACCGCCCAGCGGATCGTCGACGGCTTTAACGAGCTGATGGAGGGCTTCAAAAAATAAAAACAAAATTTTTGCGGCATAAATGATGAAAGACCTCCCATACGCGCTCGCGTTATCGGAGGTCTTTTGCCTTTTGGGTGTTTAAGCAACGGTGTGCTTTTCTTCGGTCAGTAGGGCCGAAATGGGGGATAGGGTGTACACCGCTCCCGCCGAAACGGTGGTAATGGGGGCGTCGCACATTACGGCAAGGGCGCCCACAAAGCTGCTGCCGTTGCTTTGCTGGCCGGTAAAAATATGCATAGGGCGATGCTTTTTGGCAAACTTGGCCAGGCTACGCAGGGGGTCGGCGGTGTATAGAATCTGAATTTCGTTGCCCGTGGCCTTAGCCAGCAGCTCTAAGCAGCGCATATCGGCGGCGCGGCGCTTGGCATCGGCCTTTTTGGGTTGTGCGGTTACCACCATCAGGCGGGTGCGCAGGCGGCTTGCCAGCTCGGCGGCCTTGCGAATAATCCGCTCGCAGCCGGGCTGCGGGGTAATAAAAGCCATTACGGGAGGCTTACCGGTCATAGGCATTTCCTTTCTGTGAAAGATTACATTTATAGCATACTCGATTTTGGCTTGGACTTATACCGTTTTTAATGACCGAATTATGAAAGTTATGTAAATTTGCCCCAACGCCGAAAAAGGTTGCAAACGGGGCCGATTTATGCGATAATAAAAGCAGAAAATTAGGGAAGTGGTTTATAGTGCAACTAACAAAAGAGCAAATATTGTCCCTTACCTTTGGTTACGCCACGGTAGAGGAAAAAGAGGGCGGTCTGCGGTTTTGCAAGTGCACCCCTAAGCAGGTGCAGGCACAAAGGGCGGCGGCCGAGGGGCGCGGCCAAAAAGCCGACAAGGCCACCGGCGTGCGGTTGGATTTTCACACCGACAGCGCCTTTTTAGAGCTGGATATTACCCGCCAAGGTCGTTTTGATATTTTGGTTGACGGGCTGTTTTACCACCAATACCCCGTAGAGCGTGAAGAAGAGCTTTTGCATTTAGACCTGCCTCAGGGTCAAAAACGGGTAACGGTGCTGCTGCCCTTTTTGGACCATAACCCCATTTTGCGAGGGGTAGCGTTAAGCGACGGCGCCACCTTTACCGCCCACAAATACAGCACCAAATTTTTGTTTATTGGCGATTCTATCACCCAAGGCTCCCGCGCCGAGCACGATTGTATGACCTACACCTGGCAAACCTCCAGCTATTTTAATGCCGATTGCTTAATCAACGGTGTGGGCAGCGCCGATTATCGTAAAGAAACCTTTGACGTGCCCGACTTTGACCCCGATACGGTGATTGTAGCCTACGGCACCAACGACTGGGTGCATTACCAAAGCAAAGAGGAATTTTTAGAGCATATTACCTGCTTTTTAGACCGCGTGTTAGAAACCTACCCCGGCAAGCGGATCGTGGGTATTTCGCCGCCCTGGCAAAAGTACGTGTATCGTGACGACCGCCCTATCGGCACGTTTCAGGAACACCGCGCCAGCATTATTGCCGAGTTTGAAAAACGGGGCATTTTACACGCCGACGGTTGGCAGATGATTCCTCATCACGAGGACTTTTATGCCGATGCGCTGCATCCCAACGACCGCGGCTTTTCGGTATACGCCCGAAATTTAATTAAATTTTTAGAGAATCATTAAATTTACAAAATAGTTGTTGACAAAGACGGGTATTTAGTGTGATAATATACTGTGTGAGGTTGTATATATGAGAGTCATTACAGGTTCGGCACGGGGTCGCCGTTTGCAGACCTTAGAGGGCAACGACGTGCGCCCAACCCCCGAGCGGGTAAAAGAGGCGGTGTTCAGCGCCATTCAATTTGATATTGAGGGTCGGCAGATGTTAGACTTATTTGCAGGCTCAGGCCAAATGGGCATTGAGGCGTTAAGCCGCGGCGCCGCTAAGGTCTGGTTTTGCGATATGGCCGATGCTTCTTTAAAGG
Organism: uncultured Eubacteriales bacterium; assembly: GCA_964620235.1. Taxonomy (GTDB): domain Bacteria; phylum Bacillota; class Clostridia; order Oscillospirales; family Acutalibacteraceae; genus CAZUJI01. The sequence continues at coordinate 1,347 of CAZUJI010000167.1, read as the reverse complement.
TGGTGCGCAGTAACCTGCAAAGCACCGGCTTTATTGGTCAAGCAGTGGTGCAAAAGGCCGATTACAGCTCTTTTTTAACCACCACCCCACAACAGTTCGATATTGCCTTTTTAGACCCACCCTATGCCGCCGGCATTTTGGCCGATGCTTTGGCCAAAACCACAAGGGTAATGCGGTCTACCGGCGTTATTTTGTGCGAGCACCCCACCGAGGTAGAGCTGCCTCGGCAGGTGGAGGGTTTTGCCCTGCAAAAACAATACCGCTACGGCAAAATTGCGGTTTCGATGTACAGACGTGAAGGAGAGTAAACTATGAAAGGGATTACCGCTGTTTGCCCGGGCAGCTTTGACCCGGTAACGGTGGGGCATTTAGATATTATCCGCCGCGCTTCTTTAATGTTTAACAAGGTAATCGTTGTGGTTATGTCCAACACCTCTAAGCAGCCGTTGTTCACCGCCGAGGAGCGGATGCAGCTGCTTAAGCAGGCCACGGCAGATATCCCCAACGTAACGGTAGACGCCTACAGCGGCCTGCTGGCCGATTACACTCGGCAAAAGGGCGCAGGGGCCATTGTTAAGGGCTTGCGCGCTATGTCAGACTTTGAGTATGAGTTTCAGATGGCGCTTACCAATAAAAAACTGAATCCGGACACCGAAACGGTGTTTTTAACCACCACCGCCGAAAATATGTACTTAAGCTCCAGTATGGTAAAGCAAATAGCCAGTATGGGCGGCGATGTGTCGGATTTTATCCCCGAATGCATTCACGATGTAATCGTAAAAAGACTTTTAAGAAAGGATTGAAATAGCGATGAATATGGAAGAGTTATTAGAACAACTGGAGGACATGTTAGAAAACAGCTTTAAAATGCCCGGCAGACGCGTTGTGGTAGACACCGAAAAAATGCGCACCATTATCGACGATTTGCGTATGGCTATGCCCAACGAGGTAAAGCAAGCCAAGGGCATCGTGGCCGACCGCGCAGACATTATCACCAACGCCAAACGCGAGTCCGATAATATCATCCGCGCCGCCGAAGAGCGTGCTAAGGCTATGGTTGCTCAAGAAGAGATTACCAAGCTGGCCCAAGCCAAGGCCGGCGAGATGATTGCCGCCGCCCAAGCCAAAAGCCGCGAAATGCGCCGTGCCGCCCAGGATTTTGTTGACGACTTAATGCGTCGCGCCGACGAGGGCTTAACCGCCAACCTGGCCGAGGTTCGCAAGACCCGCGCTTCCTTAAAGCAACAAACACCCCCCGCACAAAACTAATTTGTAACGGCAAAAGCCACCACAGAATTGTGGTGGCTTTTCTTGTATAACGAAAACGCAGCGAACCGTCGCGTGGTT
>CAZUJI010000166.1:0-4051 GCA_964620235.1 uncultured Eubacteriales bacterium | reverse complement strand
TGGCGGCCGCTAAGGTGTCAGGGGTAACCCGCATTTTTAAAACCGGCGGCGCCCAGGCCGTAGCCGCTTTGGCCTATGGTACTGAGAGTATTCCGCCGGTAGTAAAAATCGTCGGCCCCGGCAATATTTACGTTGCCACCGCCAAGCGTATGGTGTTTGGTATGGTAGATATTGATATGATTGCCGGCCCCAGCGAGATTTTGATTTTGTCCGATAATAAAAGCAACCCCCGCTACGTGGCGGCCGATATGCTCTCGCAAGCCGAGCACGACCGTATGGCCAGCGCGGTGCTGATATGCGACGACGCCGATTTTGCCAAGCAGGTGCAGGCCGAGCTGGAGCGTCAAATTCCGCTTTTGCCCCGTGCCGAAATTTGCCGTACGTCTATTGATAGTAATGGTAAAATTATCGTGGCAGAAACCATGCAGCAAGCGGTAGAAATCAGCAACCGCCTTGCCCCCGAGCATTTAGAGGTGTGCGTAGACGAGCCCTTTGCGCTTTTAGACCAAATTTTAAATGCCGGCAGCATCTTCTTAGGCCGCAACACCCCCGAGGCCTTGGGCGATTATTTAGCCGGCCCCAACCACACCTTACCCACCAGCGGCACCGCCCATTTTTCTTCGCCGCTGTCGGTAGACGATTTTGTGAAAAAATCCAGTTATATTTACTATACCAAAGAGGCCTTAGGCAAGGTGCAGCCCCGCGTGTCTGACTTTGCCCTGCGTGAGGGTCTGCAGGCCCACGCCAAAAGCGCCGCCATTCGTTTTGAAGAAGAATAAATAGGAGTATGTTATGAGCCGATTTTTATCTCCCCTTGCCGCCAAGTTAGAGCCCTACACCCCGGGCGAGCAACCGCAGGACAAGCGCTACGTAAAACTAAATACCAACGAAAGTCCCTTTCCGCCGGCACCGGGGGTCATCTCGGCTATTTCTGCCAATCAGGTAGAGGATTTACGCCTGTACAGCGACCCAACCACTAAGCAGGCCTGCCAACAAATTGCCAAATACTACGGCTTACAGTCCAATCAGGTGTTGTTGGGCAACGGGTCCGACGAAATACTTTCCTTCTGCTTTCAGGCTTTTTGCGGCCGGGCGGGTGTCCGCTTTGCCGATATAACTTACGGCTTTTACAAGGTTTGGGCAGCGCTATACAATATCCCCGCCACCAAAATGCCCTTAGACGAAGATTTTAAAATCCGTGTGTCCGATTACGAAAATTGCGGCCAAACCGTAATTCTCGCCAACCCCAATGCGCCTACCGGCCTTGCCTTGTCGCCGGCTGAGGTAGAGCGGGTGGTTGCCTCAAACCCCAATAACGTGGTAATTATTGACGAAGCCTACGTGGATTTCGGCGCCCAAAGCGCCGCAGGGCTTATAAACAAATACGATAATTTAGTCGTGGTGCAAACCTTCTCTAAATCCCGCAGCTTGGCAGGCGGCCGCTTGGGCTTTGCTCTGGCCTCGGCTGCATTGATTGACGATTTAAACCGCATTAAATTCTCTTTTAACCCCTATAACGTCAACCGCCTTTCTATTTTGGCTGCCGCCGCCGCTATGGAGGACGTGGCCTATTTTAAAAAGTGCACCAACGAGATTCAAGTCAACCGCGCCTATACCACCAAAGCGTTGCAGGCCTTGGGGTTTAGCGTAACCGATTCTAAAACCAACTTTATATTTGCCAAGTCGGGCAAAATCTCCGGCGAGGCTTATTATAAAGCCCTAAAAGCCAAGGGCGTGCTGGTGCGTCATTTTAAAGATGCCCGCATTGCCGACTACGTGCGTATAACCGTTGGCACGAAGGAGCAAATGGACTTTTTATTGCAATGCACCAAAGAAATTTTGGAGGACCAACTATGCGAAGCGTAACTATAGAGCGCAAGACCGCCGAGACCGATATTTGCCTTACCCTAAATTTAGACGGTACGGGCAAATCCAATATTAAAACCGATTGCGGCTTTTTAAACCATATGCTCACTCTCTTTGCCAAGCACGGCCGTTTTGATTTAGACGTAGCCTGCAAGGGCGACAGCGAGGTGGATTTTCACCACACCGTAGAGGATATTGGCATCGTTTTAGGCAGCGCCTTTGCCAAAACCCTGGGCAACTGCGCGGGCATTCGCCGTTTTGGCAGTATGTTCTTGCCTATGGACGAAACGCTGATGCTGGTGGCGGTAGATATCAGCGGCCGCGCCTATTTGGGGTACGACGTTGGCTTCTTAACCCCTCGCGTGGGCGATTTTGATACCGAGCTGTGCGAGGAGTTTATGCTGGCCTTTGTGCGCAACGCCAATTTAACCCTGCATATCAAGCAAATCGACGGCCGCAATACGCATCATATTATCGAGGCTATTTTCAAAGGCTTTGGCCGCGCTATGGGCACCGCCTGCCAAATCGACCCCACCCTTGGGGGCGAAATTCCCTCCACCAAAGGGGTGCTGGTATGATAGCTGTTATTGATTACGGCGTAGGTAATCTGTTCTCTTTGGTGGGCTCTTTGCAGGCCCTGGGGCTGCAGGCTACCGTTACCGCCGACCCTGCGGTCATTCGGGGGGCCAGCCATATCATTTTGCCCGGCGTCGGCGCCTTTGGCGATGCGGTGCAAAAGTTAAAGGATACGGGGCTTTTTCCCGTTTTAAAGCAAGAGGCCGCCGCAGGCAAGCCCTTCTTGGGTATTTGCTTGGGTATGCAAATGCTGTTTGAAAAAAGCTACGAATACGGCGAGCACCAAGGCTTAGGGTTAATTGAGGGCAACGTTTGCCCCATAGAGCCCGATTTAACAAGCCCCTTAAAGGTGCCCCACATCGGTTGGAACGCCCTGCATATTCTTAAAAAAGATAACCCGCTTTTAAAATACACCGCCGAGGGTGACTACGTCTATTACGTGCATTCTTTTTATGCAAAAGAGTGTAGCGAAGCTTTAGTGGCCACCTCCGAGTACGGGGTGCAGGTGCCGGGTGTGGTGGCCTGCGGTAACGTATACGGCGCCCAGTTCCACCCCGAAAAAAGCGGCGAGGTAGGCCTTAAAATGCTCAAGGCCTTCAGCGAGATATAAAGGAGCCTAAAATATGATTATTTTTCCGGCAATCGATTTAAAAGATAAACAAGCCGTGCGCCTGACCAAGGGCGATTACGCGCAGGTTAAGGTCTATGGCCAAGACCCTGCTGCAGTTGCGGCTGATTTTATTGCCCGTGGCGCCACCCATTTGCACATTGTAGATTTAGACGGCGCCAAAGACGGCACCCTCTCTAATTTTGAGGCGGTGCAAAGCATTGTGGCCGCCGGCGATTTATTTACCGAGGTTGGGGGCGGCATCCGCAACGAGGAGCGTATTCGCAAATACCTCTCTTTGGGTGTCGACCGTGTGATTTTAGGCACCGCCGCGCTGCAAAACTTCCCCTTTTTAGAAGAAATGGTCAAAAAATACGGCCCGCAAATTGCCGTTGGCGTAGACGCCAAAGAGGGCAAGGTGGCCGTGAACGGCTGGTTAGACACCAGCGAGCAGGATGCGGTGGAGTTTTGCCGCCGTTTAGAGTCTATTGGCGTAGATACGGTGATTTTTACCGATATTTCCAAAGACGGTATGCTTTCGGGCACCAATTTGGCGGTGTACGAAGAGCTTTCTAAATTCAAAACTCTGAAAATCGTGGCCTCGGGCGGCATTTCCTATTACGATGAAATCGAAAAGCTGCAGGCTATGGGTATTCACGCCGCCATTGTGGGCAAAGCCATTTACGAGGGCAAGCTGCAACTCGAGCAGGTGCTCAGCCTGGCCAAAGGGGGCGCCGACCGGTGATTACCAAGCGTATTATCCCTTGCTTAGATATCCGCGATGGCCGCGTGGTTAAGGGCACCAATTTTGAGGGCATTAAAGACGTGTCCGACCCTATAACTATGGCCAAGTTTTATAACGACAGCGGCGCCGACGAGCTGGTATTTTACGACATTACCGCCAGCGCCGAGGGCCGCGGACTTTTTGCCGACGTGCTGACCAAGGGTAGCGGCCGCCAGTTTAACTTGATAATTCGGAGTCCTCAATCGCTGTTCCTCGGT
>CAZUJI010000165.1:0-4058 GCA_964620235.1 uncultured Eubacteriales bacterium | reverse complement strand
GGAATCCTTTGCTTTTACTGACGAACTCCCCGGGGAGGGCCCTATCACCTCCACAAAACAACAGTGGGGGTTCTTAGAGTCGCAGGAGACCACCGCCGTTTCTCCCGATATGTACGGAGAATTCGTTTATCCGTATCAGGATCGATTGGTCAAAAGGTTTGGGTTGCTCTCTTACGGTTGCTGCGAGCGGGTAGATCGTTTGTGGGAGGATTATCTTTCCAAATGGAGTAATCTTCGCAAGCTGTCGGTATCTCCCTTTAACAACGAGCAAAAAGTAGGGGAGTATCTTCGCGGAACACGGGTGGTGTACTACAGTAAACCCCGTGCAGAGCACGTAACGCAACCGGGCCCCCTGGATGAGGACGCCATACGCAAATACATAAAGGGCGTGGCTGAATGTGCAAGCGGATGCCTTTTTGAAGTGGCACAGCGCGAATTGGGCACGATTTTTGGGGATTACGAACGTGGCCGCCGCTACGTTCAGCTTATAAAAGAGGGCGTACAAAAGCATTGGAAGCCGTAGGTCGGTTTTCATTTGCCATCGTTCATCTATAAAAATTTTTTTTACAGAGGTAATGTGTATGAAATACGATATGAAATCATGGGTAAATGGGCTGATGGGCACCCAGGCAAAAAAACCGTTGCCGGTGCTTTCCTTTCCTTGCGTGAGTCTGCTGGGCATCAGCGTTCGCGAGCTGATCTCGGACAGTGATCTGCAGGCAAAGGGGATGAAGGCGGTTGCCGACCGGACCGATGCGGCGGCCTCCGTTAGCTTTATGGACTTATCGGTAGAGGCCGAATGTTTTGGCGCTACCGTGTGCGTGTCCGACGATGAGGTGCCCACCGTAAAAGGCAGACTCATTAACGATATGGACGAGGCCGAGGCGCTGGCCGTTCCCGCCGTGGGTAGCGGCAGAACCCAGCTGTACATAGACGCTATTCAAAAAGCCTGCCAAGAGATTACCGATCGTCCCGTGCTTGCGGGTATGCTCGGCCCCTTCTCTCTTGCGGCAAGACTTTTGGACGTATCCGAAATAATGATGGATTGCTACGACGACCCGGATATGGTGCATCTGATTTTAGAAAAAGTCACCCAATTTTTGATTGCATACGCTAAGGCGTATAAGGCGGCAGGCGCCAACGGCATTATGATGGCCGAGCCCGTAGCCGGGCTGCTTTCTCCGGCGCTTGAGGAGGAATTCTCATCGCCCTACGTCAAAAAGATCGTTGATGCAGTTCAGGACGACGGCTTTATTGTTATCTATCACAACTGTGGCGACAACGTCCCCAAAATGCTGGATTCTATCCTGTCCACCGGTGCTGCGGCATACCATTTCGGCAACGCCGTTAATATGGAAGAAGATATACTTAAAAAGGTTCCCGCCCAAACGGTGGTTATGGGCAATATTGACCCAGCCGGCGTGCTACGAATGGGCACGCCCGAAACGGTGAGGGAAACCACTCTTTCGCTTATGCAAAAATGCTGTAAGTACGAGAATTTTGTTTTGTCCTCGGGCTGCGATATCCCGCCGATGACCCCTTGGGAGAATATGCGTGCTTTCTTTGCGGCATCAGACGAGTTCTACAATGTGCAAAAATAAAGGAGTACCCTATGTTTACTGAGAAATACGCGGCGATACTGGCCGAATACGAAAAATTTTGGGAGCGAACAAATAAAAAGCGCCCGATTCTTAACATTTCTTACGCCAAGCCGGATGCGGTGCCCTATCCGGCACCCAAAACGCCGGAGGAGAAGTGGCTGGACCCGGAGTACAGATACAAATCCTGGAAACGACAGGTGGAAAATCAAGGGTATCTCGCAGAGGGACTCCCAATGTGCAACGTACACTTTGGCCCGGGATTTTTGGCGGCGTGTATTGGCGGCAGTTATACGCTTGCGGAGAGAACGATATGGTTTGATGCGGAACAGTATATAAAGGATTGGGAAAATCCGCCTGCGGTGTCATTTGATGAACAAAGCGAATTATGGCAAAAGATCGTGCAGACACAAAAGGCTTTTGCTGCAGATCACGATATTTCTTTTTGTTTTTCTGATATTGGCGGCATTATGGACGTAGTGGCGGCTTTGCGCGGAACGGAAAACCTCTTGTACGATCTTTACGATTATCCCGACGAAGTCCGCGAATTTACCCTCCGGATAAAGCAGGAGTGGTTTAAGGCTTTTGATAAGCTGTGTGCGCTTTACAAAGCTGCAAATCAGCCCTATAACGACTGGCTCCTTCTTCCTTCCTCCAAGCCCTGGTACCCCATACAGTGCGACTTTTGCAGTATGATCTCTCCTGCGCAGTTTGAGGAATTTGTTCTGCCGGATATTGTGGATCAGGTGAATTATATGGATAGATCAATGTACCATCTGGACGGCCCGGGGGAATTGCCGCACGTAGATATGCTTTTGGATATTCCGGGCCTTGGTGGTATTCAATGGTGCACAGCCGAGGGGCGTTTGTGGGATGAAAAATGGTTTGGCCTATACAAAAAGATACAAGACAAGAACAAAAATCTTGTTTTGCATGGCGGCATAAGCGAGCGGGATATGGCCGGTGCCGAGCGCCTTGTAAAATCCATTGATCCTACGGGTGTGGTTTTAAAATGCCATTGCTCTTCTAAAGAAAAAGCCGAGGAAATGCTCGAAAAGGTCACACGCTGGTGCGAATAGCAAATTATTTGAGGCTGTGACGTAAATTCCTCTTAAAAGGCAATTCGTTTTTACAATATTATATTAACGGAGTGAAAAAATGTATAACGAAAGATTTAAGTACGCGCTTACAGAATTTGAAAAATTTTGGGAAAGAACAAATAAAAAGCGCCCGATTCTGAATATCACCGTGTTAGGAAATGCGCCTTATCATCGCCCGCCCCACTCTCCGGAGGAACGGTGGCTTGACCCGCAATATAAATACGATGCGTATAAGTATCAACTTGCTACAAGAAGCTTTATTGCGGAAGGTATTCCCCACAATATGACCAATTTTGGCCCCGGCTGCCTTGCTGCCTGTATAGGTGGTGATTTTACCCTAAAACCGGATACGGTTTGGTTTGAGAATAAGCAGCTGGTTACAGATTGGGAAAATCCCCCGGAAATTGCTTTTGACGAGCAAAGTGAAATGTGGCAACACATCTTAAAGCAACAAAAGTTAATATCTGCGGATCCGGAATTAACTTTCTCGGTTCCGGACCTTGGCGGAATTTTGGACATTGTTGCTTCCCTGCGCGGAACGCAGAATCTGCTTTACGATCTGTACGATTACCCCGAGGAGGTAAAGGCGTTTGCACAGAAGGTCAAGGAGGCCTGGTTTAAAGCCTTTGACATACAGATCGAAGCATTGCGTAAAGCAGGCCGGCCTTTTAATACCACGTTCCACATTCCTTCCTCTAAGCCCTGGTATCCCATACAGTGCGACTTTTGCGCTATGATCTCTCCTGCACAGTTTGAGGAATTCGTTTTGCCGGATATTGTAGACCAGGTGAATTATATGGATAGGTCTATTTATCACCTGGATGGGCCCGGCGAATTGCCTCATATAGATATGCTGCTGGATATTCCAAAACTGAATGCTATTCAATGGAGGCCGGGCTCCGGCCATCCCCACGAGCAATTATGGGATGAAGAATGGTTTGGACTTTACAGAAAGATACAGGATAAAGGCAAAAACCTTGTGTTGTTTGGCGGTATAAGCGAGCGGGATATGGCCGGTGCCGAGCGCTTAATCAAGTCTATCGACCCCACCGGTGTTCTTATTAGTGTTACGTGTTCCTCTAAAGAAAAAGGTGAGGAAATACTCGAAAAAGTTACACGGTGGTGCGAATAAATGGAACAAGAAAATTACAAAAGTCTTATAGATGCGGTTTTAGATCTGGGCGCGTACAAGGCTGCGGTTATAGAGGTTAAGGACATATCCTTAGACCGTGCTTTTCGGGATATGTGTGCCTCCAACGCTTGCGGCGTGTACGGTAAATGCTGGATGTGCCCGCCCGATGTGGGAGAAATCGATAAGCTGATGGCTGAGATCGATCAATATGATTACGCTTTCGTATAT
>CAZUJI010000164.1:0-4059 GCA_964620235.1 uncultured Eubacteriales bacterium | reverse complement strand
GAGGTTACTGCATCGGAAGATACTTCAGAAGAACTTTCGGCGGTTGATGAAAGCGTTTTGACAACAATATTGTCAAAGAAAGCAATAGAGTTGACCGCGCGTAAAGAAATTGTACCTGCTGCGAAAGCAGAATCTGATACCGTAAACACCGGTGTTGGTTTGTTATTTAAATAGCAAGTAATTACGTCCCCAAGTACATCAATTCGTAAATGCTGCGTTTGATTGTACGTAAAATCAACCGCGGTATTTGAGTAAGGGTTTTTGTTATTTGTAGTGGGATTTGAGGTAAAAGAAGTGCCGCCTCTTTGATGCAGTCTGACATAAGTATTACTTGTGTCATTGCGCTTATAAACAATGCCAAACTCATAAGCAGTACTACCGCCTGCATTGCTACGGACACCCACGGCTGCAACAATATCATTTGCTGTTGTACCTGAATGTATACCGTCGATGCGTACGTCTGCCTCAACACTGTAATCTGTCCAGGCGGTTGCACCGGCAAAAGCAGACAAGGTAAGTCTGCCGTTGTCAATTCTTACAGCGCCATCTACTACTGTAAGATTGTTTGAATGCCAGCCACGTTCGGTTAAACTTGTGGATGCCGAAAAATCGTCAGAGAACAAGATACTGCCTGCAGCACCGGTGCTCATAGAGATAATCCCGACGCTTAAAACAATGGTTAATGCTAAAACAACCGATAATATTTTTCTAATTGTTTGTTTCATCGTTCATACCTCCTTTTTATTGATTTTTTTGGCTGTTGGAAGATATATCTTCCATAGCTTTTGGCGTTTTCTTTTTCTTGCGTAAGAGCAACACCGCGCCAACTGCAGCACCCGCTACAACCACGGTGCCTAAAATGATCCACACCAGGTAATCCATTAAGCCGAGTTTTACAAATGATACTACAATGTCTTGGTCTTCCTGCACGTTGCTGATGGTAAAGGCTTTTTTGCTTATTTTTACCTTTTTACCGTTAACGGATACGTAAGAAATCTTATACCCCTTTGCCGGCTTTAAGGTAAAGGTCTGCTCTGCCCCCTCCATCATACGCAAAGTGGCGTCAGGGTTCGGGTCTACGGTGCCCCGGCCCTTAATAGTCCAATTCAGGTTGTAGTTGGTAACAACTTCAATATCGTACTCTAAAATATGTTGATGTACATCTACGAAACGAACGGTTTGCTTGCCCATTCTAAACATATTAGGCTCGGCAATCAGCTCATAGTAATCCAGCGGCTCTTCGTAGGTGCTGCCGTTAACCGTTGTTACCTTAACGGTACCGCCAAAGGTAGAGAATAAGTCAGAATAACCGAATTTCATCTGCGGTGCAGTTCCCAATTCTATAGAAACCGGGAACATTGTATTGGTAATGGTAGCATCATCCCACGGACGAGTGGTGAATTTATCTATTTCTAAGCGAATCACACGCTGCCGAACGGCGTTATGCACGCTGATTTCGGCACCCGACGAGGTACATCTTGCCAGGTTTACGTATACGTAATCCTTGGTAACGGTTACGCTGGGGTCGATAAACTGACGAATTTCAGACGCAAAATCAGAATCTAATTCCGTGGTACGGTCAACGTCGGTAATAAACTCCCAATTTTTACCGTCGGTAGTGCGGGCCAAAGACAGGCGAACACGCGGGAAGGTCGCACCGTAGGAATAACCCTGCGAGCTAACCCAAGCCATATAATAGGTTCCGGGGTTATCCGGGTCTTCGTCAATGCCGTAGGAACCCATAGGGCATTGCATATAGGGTACGTGGCCGAATTCGGTCCAGGTTACACCCTCATCCTTAGACTCCATATAAATAACGCAACCAATGTTATTACGGGTTTGATAGTAACGAATCGCACCATCAGCACATTTGATAATTTTACCCTCGGTATAGGTTGAGGTATCATCCTCTTGGAAATACGGAACAATATCACGGGTATCATCCTCAGAGCATTGCCAGGTTTTGCCTTCGTCATCGCTGTAGAAGAATTTGGAATAGTGGCCCAACATAGCGCCTTTCATCGTATATCTACGGAATGCAACGGGCAGGAAAATACGTACCTGGCCGTTGGCACGGGTAATTTTGGTAAAGGAGTTAACGTGCACCGTCATCAGGTTGTTACCCCACTCGTCGTAATGCTCTTCATCGGGCACCACTTGCGAGAGTAACGACCAGGATTTCATTGCATCGTAAGACACGTAAATATCCGAGGTAGACATATCTAATTTAATATATTTATTCCCCGAAATCTTTAAAATGCTGTTATACGAGGAGCTACGGGTGGTGTAATAGGGTTCGTCCTTTAACACTTCGGTCCAGCTCTCGCCGTAATCATCCGAGCGCAAAATTCGGTTGCTATTACCACCAATTAGCAAGCCGTTGCCCAAATCCTCAATATCCATAGAACCAAAGTAAACGGTAGGCAGGTTGGTTAATTCAATAACCCCGTCGTTAAAGTTGGTACCGTTTTTCGAGACGTATTTAACGTCGTCAACATAGGTCTCGGCACCGCTGGAGAATACACCAAAGCGGCCATAACTGTTATTTTGCAGGACGGTGGTTTCAATTGCGGTTTTACCGTCAACCGTTAAAGCAAGCTGCTTAGCGTTAGCGGTAATATGCAGCTCATACCATTTGCCCATTTCAAAGGAAGAGGTTTGCTCAGCATAAATAACCTGCGTTTTAAAATCGATACCGTTGGTAGAGGCGATAAACCATTTTTTAACGCCAAAATCGTAGCCAACTGCGGTAAATACCGTTTCGTCACCGGTGTGGGTTAACAAGCCGGCTTTGCCATTGGCATTTGCCGACGCCACCATAAATTTGGCGGTGTAATCCGGGTCTTGCTCAAAGCTATGTACATAGGTGTACGACGCAGTTTTAGAAGAAGTACCTAAAACCTTGCTACCGCCTTTATTAAACACCTTCCAAAGGTCTTGTTTAGCAGCCTCGGTCCAATGGCTGGGAGATTTACCAACCGTTTCATCCTCAAAATCATCGGCATATGTGGTAGGCTCAATTACTTTTACATAATCGCCGGTACTCTCCACCTCTTCGCCGTAAATGCGAATGTTGGCAAATTTAGCGTCGTGCTCACTGGTACGGAAACCGCAAGCACCCTCTCGCATACAGGTTGCCGAGCCGGAATCGTTATACGAAAGCATGGATACATCATTCAAATAAACGGTAATTAAGCCATCGTTATTGGTAACCTTCATATTTACCCATTCGCCGTCGGTAATATCTACGCCTTTTACTGCAGGGTATACACCTGCTAAATTTTTCTGCACATTGGTAGCTTTATACAATTGTAACGTAACTATGGGTTGATTATTTGAATCGGTATACTTATTTGTAATACGAATTTGATAATAACCCTTATCGCCGTAGTTTAGAATCAACGCAGCGAAGCTGCCGGGATACACCATAGCAATATCCGCTTCAACCATTGTAGTTTTGGCATAAATACCCTCGCCTACCAGGTTGCTGCTATTACCCGAACCGGTAGCGCCACGGCGGAGTTTTTCACAAATAATATAGCCGTTTCTTTGATTATAACATCCACTTAAGCCTTTGGTCCACACTGCGCCGTCTAAATCGGGGGCATTAAATTCCTCAGTATAAATCGGAGCATTTTTAGCCTCGGGATACAAAACGCGGTTAAAGGCGTCGGTTAAATCGCAGTATTCGTTATACAAGCCACCTAAGGAATCTGACTCATAGGGAGAAAGCGAGAGATAGTAGGCCTTTAGCTCGTAAATTGCGGCCTTATCTGCCTCGGTAAGCTTATTTTTATCTAACGCTTTAAGCATAGATTTAAACTTTTCAATATACTCGGGGCGTGCAGATACATTTACGTCAAAGCTGTATTTAATACCGTTATAATCCAACTCAACGGTTTGACGACCCAGCAGGTTGGGGTCATAGTTTTTTACAATATAATCCTCCCAAATGGGGGTTGTAGAAACGTAGCCGTCGGAATATACGATATTCAAGGTTAAATCATCCGGCTCAAGCTCAAAGCCTTGATATACGTTGTATACGCCATCTTCCAATCC
>CAZUJI010000163.1:1894-4064 GCA_964620235.1 uncultured Eubacteriales bacterium | reverse complement strand
CCCAGGCAGAGCAGTATTTGAATTGCAAGGTAAAGCCTATAACCACCGGCAACCCCATTCGCCCCGCGGTATTGCAGGCCGACCGTATTGCAGCCCGTAAAGAATTGGGATTAGATAATCGCCCAATGATTCTTTCTTTCGGCGGCAGCTTAGGCGCTCGCCCCATTAACCAAGCGGTTGCAAAACTGATTGCAGCCCACAACGGCAGCGGTAAGTATTACCACTACCACGCCACCGGTAAGGCGGGCTGGGAGCCTATGCAAACCTACCTGGCCGAGGCGGGTGTTACACAGCTTGCCCCCGAGGTCAAGGTGTTGGAGTATATTCATAATATGGATGTGCTTTTGGCGGCGGCCGATTTGGTTATTTGCCGCGCAGGCGCCATTACCTTAAGCGAGCTGGCGGTTTGCGGCAAACCCTCTATTTTAATTCCTTCGCCCTACGTGGCCGAAAATCATCAATTCCATAACGCAATGACTCTTAAAAATTGCGATGCCGCTGAGTTGATTGAAGAAAAGGATTTAACGGGAGAGCATTTAACTCAAACTGCGCAGGCCCTGCTGCAAGACAGCGCCCGTCTGTCTGCTATGGCGCAAAATGCAAAAACAGCCGCCATTGCCGACGCTAACGAGCGTATTTATCGCTGTATAACCCAGCTGTTGGGGCAGTAATTGCACCTTTTTTGCAAAATTGCATAGTATGGACTGAATAAACGGTAAAAACGGGGTTTTTGCCTATAAGGGGTGCCATACTATGTCAAAATTAATAGTTCACGGCGCAAGGCCGCTGCGGGGAGAAATATCTGTCGGTGGCGCCAAAAACAGTACCTTGCCCTTGTTAGCCGCCTGCATTTTGTGCCGTGGCACCAGCGTAATACATAATTGTCCACGGTTGTCAGACGTAGAGAGCTCTATCAAAATACTCACAGGCTTAGGCTGCAAATGTAAGCGTGAGGGCAATAGCGTTATCGTAAATACCGAGAATATCCATTGCTGCGAGATTCCCGAGCATTTAATGCGAGAAATGCGGTCGTCGATTGTGTTTTTGGGGGCAATCGTAGCTCGCTGCGGCAAGGCCAAATTGAGTACCCCCGGTGGATGCGAGCTTGGCCCAAGGCCTATAGATTTGCATTTATCTGCTTTTCGCCAGTTGGGTATGCATATAGACGAAGACCACGGTTTGTTGCATTGCAACGCCAAAGAGGGGTTAAGTGGCACCAATATTGCCCTTTCTATACCCAGCGTGGGCGCTACCGAAAATATTATGCTTGCGGCTTGTACCGCAAAGGGTACTACAGTAATTCAAAATGCCGCCCGCGAGCCCGAGATTATAGATTTAGCGGCCTTTTTAAATAAAGCGGGCGCAAATATCAAAGGCGCAGGCACGGGGCAAATTGTTATACGCGGCGTACAGCAGCTGCACGGGGTAGAGCATACCGCCATACCCGATCGCATTACCACAGCCACCTTTATGGCTGCAGCGGCCATTACCGGCGGTCGAATTCGAATACAAAAAACCAATCCTGCCTATTTATGCGCGGTGCTATCCGTCTTTAAAAATGCAGGTTGCACCCTGAATACGAAAAAAGATTCTATTTTTTTACAAGCCCCTACCACATTGCGGGGTATACCCACGGTGCGCACAATGGCTTATCCCGGGTTCCCTACAGATGCGGGGCCAACCACGTTGGCGATGATGACGCATTCTAAGGGCACCAGCGTGTTTGTAGAAACGATTTTTTCTAATCGATTTAAATTTATCGACGAGCTGATTCGTTTGGGCGCACAAATCAAAATCGAGGGCAACGTCGCCATCGTTACCGGAGCAGATACACTTTCGGGTGCATCGGTAATGGCAGGCGACCTTCGGGGTGGCGCGGCATTAGTGGTGGCAGGCTTAGCGGCTCACGGCACCACAGAAATTAACGGCATACACCATATTGACCGTGGATATGATTCTATAGAAACCACGCTGCAGCAGTTAGGTGCAGATATTCAAAGGAAGTGAAGTGTTGAGCAAACAGGACGTAAATGATCGCCGTAGGGAAGAGACGAAAAAACAAACCGCCCGCCGCCGTAAGCAAAAACGCCGCAAAAAGGCGGCCAAGGCTTGGGTGGTTGTGCTGCTTGTTTTATTAACAACAGTTATTATACTGTGCTTAACGGTGTTT
>CAZUJI010000163.1:0-1884 GCA_964620235.1 uncultured Eubacteriales bacterium | reverse complement strand
TTTCCCCATCAAAGAAATTCGTATCACCGGCCAAAGCCAGTATACACAAGAGCAGATTTTATCTGCCAGCGGGTTAGAGGTATCTCAAAATATGTTTTTATTTTTGCAAGGTAACGTGGCTAAGCAAATTGAAAAAGAGCTGCCCTACGTTGAAAAGGTTAAAATAAAGCGTGTTTTACCGGATACGGTTTGTATTGAGGTTGCCCCGGCAAGCGAGGCCTACTCTTATAGCAACGGTGCCGAGTACTGCGTTACCTCGGCTACGGGTAAGGTTTTGCGGCAAAGCGATCAACCTGCAGAGAATACCGCGGTTATTAAGGGCGTGGCGGTTGACGCCGCACTACCCGGAGATACGCTGAAGTTTACTGACACTTCGACGAAGGATTTAATGCAGGACCTTACGAAATGGATTCACAATTACGATTTATCGCTTACTGAGATTGATTTAACCAGTACCGTAAATATTACGGTGGTGGTAGAGGGTCGAATTCGCGTGAGTTTAGGTACGCAAATTGATATGGTTTATAAAATTGCCCATATGGCAGAATCTATAAGTAGTCTAAAGCCTGATGCCCACGGAACGCTGGATTTAAGCTCTTGGAGTCGAGAAAAACCCCAATCTTTTTTCCGTGAGACCCAAAAATTAGAAAATACAAGCAAATAAATTAAAAAAATGCAAAAAAATTAAATAAATGTGTTGAAATTCAAAATACAGTATGGTATTATCTTATATGTATAGTTGTGCTTTAACACAGGAATTTATATAAAATTGGAAGGATGATAAAAATGCCATTCGAGATTGCAAACGAATTGGAAGACGTAGTTCAAATTAAGGTGCTGGGTGTTGGCGGCGCTGGCGGTAACGCCATTAACCGTATGGTTGACGCCGGTGTTCGCGGTGTAGAGTACATTGCCGTAAATACCGATAAAGCAGCATTATTCTTATCCAAAGCCAACCACAAAATCCAAATTGGCGAAAAATTAACCAAAGGCCAAGGCGCAGGCGCCAACCCCGAAAAGGGCCAAAACGCCGCTGAGGAGTCCAAAGAAGAAATCGCAGCCGCATTACGCGGTACCGATATGGTATTTGTTACCGCCGGTATGGGCGGCGGCACCGGTACAGGCGCCGCTCCGGTAGTTGCTCAAATTGCTAAAGAGCTGGGTATCCTTACCGTTGGTATCGTTACCAAACCCTTCGGTTTTGAAGGTCCCCGCAGAATGAAGCAGGCCGAGGCCGGCATTGCCGCTCTGCGTGAGCACGTAGACAGCTTGGTGGTTATCCCCAACGAGCGCTTAAAGTACTACTCTGATCAAAAAATCACCTTAAAGAACGCTTTCGAAATTGCTGACGACGTTCTCCGTCAAGGCGTACAAAGCATCTCTGAGTTGATTAACGTAACCGCTATGGTTAACTTAGACTTTGCCGACGTTACCGCCATTATGAAGGATGCCGGTTGTGCACATATGGGCGTTGGCTCGGCCACCGGCCGCGATAAGGCAGAGCAAGCCGCGCAAGCCGCTATCCACAGCCCGCTGATCGAGACCTCTATGGACAATGCCAGCGGTGTTATCATCAGCATTACCGCTTCTATGGATATCGGTCTGGAAGAGGTAGATCAAGCCGCTACCATCATTCAACAAATGGCTCATCCCGATGCCAACATCATCTGGGGTGCTCAGCTGGATGAGAATATGGAAGACGAAATGCGTGTTACCGTTATTGCTACCGGCTTAGGCGGCGATAAAAAGGCTTCCGGCGCACAAAAGGGTCTGGAGGATTTGCTGTCCGACTCTTCTGAGAACGATATCGACGATATCGACATCTTAGGCGTATTCAACCGCAACTAATCAAATAACAAAAAGGCCCGTATCGTTTGATACGGG
>CAZUJI010000162.1:0-4082 GCA_964620235.1 uncultured Eubacteriales bacterium | reverse complement strand
TTCAAGGGTTTTTCGCACCGTGTTCTTCTTATGAGTTCGCAGCAGAGCAAAAAGCCCGCACCACCTACGACAATATCCTGCGCTTTTGCGACGACCCGGACGTAAAGGACGTTATCAAATTCCTGCGCCAGCGCGAGGTTGTACACTACCAACGCTTTGGCGAAGCACTGCGTTTGGCCCAAGACCGCCTAAACAGTAAAAATTTCTACGCCTTTAACCCCGCATTCGATAAATAAAGTGTAGTGTTTATTTGGAAAATTAAAAAGATATGGGGGAATTTATTCTCCCATATCTTTCTAATTATCAACAAAATTCATTCTCCAATAAGTGTTTTTACCCATTTTTCAGGGAAAACATATTCTTTATCATCTAAAAAAATGGAATATGCTTTGTTGTCAAATGACATTATTCGTAAAGGGATAACTAAATTAAGATTCTTTTGTAGAACACCGTAAATATATCCGTAATAATAAAGGTTTTTATAATAGCCGTTTGGTTGTGTAACTAAATCATATAATCCGGCTTCTTTGGCGGTTTGTCCGCTTCTTATGTCATTTAAAAATTCTTCGCAATTTTGTATTCCATTTTTTGAATTGGTTATATCAGAAATATTGACAGGTGAATCTTTTGCAAATTCAAATTTCATACAATTATCAGGTGAAATTTCTGTCTTTAATAATCCGGATTTTACATATATACAGGTAAATTCATTGTCGGGGAATATTCTGCCCAATACATCGTAATCTCCTCCATATGAATACATACCCGTTTTTATTTTGCTGGTAAGATGAACAAAACTTTTCTTTTCACCCTTTACGTGACCAATAAATTCTTGTTTTCCAAGTGGACATGCTAAACTATCATAAGGAAGACGTATGTATTCAATACCTTCGGCTGATATTATAGTATCGTTTTCTCCCTCTGAAAATTTGACATTTGTATTACAGGCGGTACAAGAAAAAAGAATTACAACGCAGAGCAATATAATCAGCATTTTTTCATAATATTCCCCTTTTTTATTATATCATGCGTTTTGTACAAAGTAAACCGTCGATTTTGCAGGGAAGGCAATTATGCCTTCCGTAAAAAAAGCCCGACTCTTGTGAGTCGGGCTTTCAGCTATTTTAAGGTAACGGCCACTTGGTTTAGGCTGTTGTTCTCAGCCGTTAATTTTTTGGTAGCGATGGCGGTTTTGCCGCCGGCGGTAACGGTAATGGTTACGTCATCGTAATATAAATAATCTTTGCTGATTTTGCCATTTGTATCGGTGGTGCCAATGGTAATGGTTTTGCCGTTAGATGCCCGCTTGGCGGTAACGGCGGCGCCCTGCACAGGTGCGCCCGCTGCATCGGTTACGGTTACCTCTAAGGTGGGGGCAAACCGCACAATGCTGGGGGGCGTAATAATGGCAATTAACCATTGACGGTAGTGGGGGTTGGGGTTGTAGCCCATACGCTCAATAGAGCAAAACTCAGGGCCGTTGTCGTTGCCCACGTGGTATACCCAGTTGTAGCCATCCTTCCAGCCGGCGTAAATCGATACGTGGCCGGCGTAGTCGGTGTCGGCGTTACTGTCGTTGGCGGTAACAATAATCGAGCCAATGGGAATACTGCGCTCGGGGGTAATGCGAAGCATACCGCCGGTGCCGGCTACGGTGCGGCAATCGAATTTAATAAACTCCGACCAGCCTTTTTTTACCCAGGTCTTGGCAACCTCATACCAGCTGTCGGCCAAAACGTTGCTCCAGCCAAAGTCCGAGGGCTTGCCTAACTTAGAAGTATCAATCCCCACAACGTTGGGCAGATAGTTGGCGTATACGTAGCCAATAAACGAGGCGCAAACCATATCATTCTTTTCAAAGAATTTAATGTCCGGCAGGCCTTGCGCGTTGGTCTCATATCCCGAAGTGCCACCGTCGTAATCGTAGCTGATGGGGGACAACCAGCCATATTGCTTGCTGGGGTCGCGATTTTTCTGCGCCGACAAAATGTATTGCCACATTAAGCCGTCTTTTCTTTGTTTGGCGACGTTATAACCGGTATAAATCAGCGAATCCATAAATACGTTATCTTCCATATCCATAGGAGTAACGTAATTTTGCTTGGTGCCGTTTTTGTTATACAGCGTGCCGTTGGGGGCTTTAATATTTACAATGGGTGCCGGCTCAATGCCTGAGGCAGAGGGCGGCTTTAAACCGCTGGTAGGCGCCTTAGAGGCGGTGCTGGTTACCGGGCGAGAAGAGGCAGAGGGCGTAGAGGTAGCCTCAGCGGAGGACTCGGCGCTGGAGCTCCCTTCAGAAGAAATCTCAGAAGATACCTCAGAGGATATTTCAGAAGAGCTTTCGGTGGCCGGATTTTCCTCATTTTTATTTTTACAAGCGGTAAAACAACTCAACATAAGCACTAAGGTAAGCAATAGCGCTAACGCTCTTATGCAGTTTATTTGTTGATACATAATAACCTCCACACATTGAAAACTGTCAAATACACCAAAAGTATAGTATTTCAGCGCCAAAATGTCAAGGGTAATTATACCCAACAATGCCAAGTAATAACTGTATTTTGTATAATATTTAATCAAAAAATCCTAAGCAAAAAGCTTTTTGAGGGTTTACGCATTTTGGAATGCAACCTTTTTCATAGCGTCCCAATTTTGCTCCATTGCCGCAGTAAGCGCCAATTGCGTGCGGCATCGCACTAAATTATGCTCTGGGTAAGCGGTTCTGAAATATACGTCGCCCTGCAAATAATCGGCCAGGAATCGCATACCGCATTCCATAGTCATCATTTTAGCGCCTTCGGGCAGCAGTTCAATCTCTGCTTTGGTGAGTAAGCCCCCGCAACCCTTTAAAAAGCCTTGCACGTATGCGGTGTATAACTCCATACTTAAAGCAACCTTTGAAAGGTCTTTTTCATCCTCTGCGGCAGTATTGGCGCCAAAGCGAATAGAGTCGCCAAAATCGGTTACCGAGAACCCGGGCATAACGGTGTCTAAATCAATTACACATAAGCCTTCTTTGGTTTTGGCATCTAAAAGCACGTTGTTGCATTTGGTATCGTTGTGGGTTACTCGTAAGGGCAGTACGCCTTGGCTATGGGCGTCTAATAACGTAGAGTAAAATTCCGCTCTTGCGCAAATAAAATCAATTTCTTTTTGTACCTCTTTTGCGCGACCGCAGCTATCTTGCTGCAGGGCGTTTAAAAAGTCTTGGTACCGTTTGGGTGTGTTATGGAAATTAGGAATGGTTTCGTGTAAAGTATCGGCGGCAAAATCTGTAAGCTGTTTTTGAAATTCGCCAAAGGCCAAGGCGCATTGGTAAAATTCATTGGCAGACTGCGGAGTTTCTATACATACCGAATCCTCCACAAAAATATATACTCTGAAGAAATTGCCCAAAGCATCTATATAATAGGGCGCGCCGTTATTGGTGCGAACCAAGGTCAATACGCGGCGAGGGTCACTGCACTTGGCCGACAAATGGCCGGTGACCTTTTCTATATTCTCCATTACGTTGGCGGGGTTGGGAAAAACTTGTGTATTTAATGCTTGTAAAATATACCGTTTTTGGTCAGTTACAAGCAAATAGGTGCCGTTAATGTGGCCGTTGCCATAAGGGGTAATAGACAACACCTTGCCCGTTAGAGCAAATTGCCCTGCGGCAGATAAAAGTTGCATTTGAGAGATATTTTTCATACTTCTTTATTCCTTTGTTTTTTGTTTTTATTTTATCTAAAACACTTGACGGAATCTATAAAAAATAGTAGAATTATTAGCACAATTATGGAATGTGGGTGAGAGTATGATAGAAAATTCTCAAATAGAGCGTTTGCTACGACAGTTTTATGAGATTTCTGGGTTTCGCGTAAGCATTTACGATACCGAATACCATCAAATTTATGCCTATCCAAAATCTATATGCAGCTACTGCGCTGCACTGCAGGGTAAAAAAGAGGTTTTAGAGCAATGTCTCAAAAGCGACCAAACCGCCTTGGCACGGGTAGCCCAAAGCGGAGAAAATTATGCGTATCTTTGCCCGAATCATTTGTACGAGGTTGTGCAGCCCATTTATAACTACGGCGTGC
>CAZUJI010000161.1:0-4127 GCA_964620235.1 uncultured Eubacteriales bacterium | reverse complement strand
CAATTTCAATACCGTTGGCGTTGCAGGTGTTGGCGTTGCCGCTGTTGCAGATCACTGCCTGGGCAAAGCCGTTTTCAATATTTTGCTTGGTTACGGCAATGGGGGCGCCCTTTCCCAGATTTTGGGTATAGGTAGCCGCCGCCGCTGCGGGACGGTCACTAAAAATCAAAGATAAATCCCGCTTGGTTTTATTTTTACGAATGCCGCAATGCACGCCGTTGGCCGTAAAGCCCTTGGCCGCGCAAACGCCGCCTTGAATTTGTTGCATAGTTATTCTCCTTTATAATGCTAAACCGGTGGTCTCGTCGACCCCCATCATAATATTCATGCATTGCACGGCCGCGCCCGAGGCACCCTTGCCTAAATTGTCGAACCGGGCGGCAACCAAAATACGGTCGTCGTTACCAAAAACGCTGATTTGCATCGTATCTTTACCGCTTAAGGCGTTAGAGGACAAAAAGCTTTCAGTGAAAGGCAGGTAAGACACCATTTTACAATTGGCATATTTGTTTCGGTACACCTCGGCCACCTGCTGCAGCGTTGCGCCGTTTAACAAGGCGCTGTGCAAGGGAATGGTTACCAGCATACCGCTGTAATAGTCGCCCACCACCGGCACAAAGATGGGGAGCTGCGCCAAGCCGGGCACCGCCTGCATCTCAGGCAAATGCTTATGCTGCTGGGTTAAACCGTAAATACGGGGGCTGTCTAATTGTATATCTCTGCCCTCGCCCTCATACTCGGCAATCATCTTTTTACCGCCGCCGCTGTAACCGGTTAAGGAGTGGCAGGCTATAGGATATTCTTTGGGCAATACTCCGCTTTCTACCAGCGGGTACACCAAGGCGTTAAAGCCGCTGGCGTGGCAACCCGGCACGGCCACCCGCTTGGCGGCCTGCAGCTTGGCCTGCCCATCGGCAAACAGCTCGGGGAAGCCGTACACCCACGCAGGGTTGGTGCGATGGGCGGTGGAGGCGTCGATAACGCGCACGCTCTCGTTCTCAATCATACCTACTGCCTCTATGGCTGCCGCATCGGGCAGGCATAAAAAGGCAATGTCGCAGGCGTTGAGGTATTTTTTACGCTCGGCAGGGTCCTTACGCTTGTCCTCAGGAATGATCAGCAGCTCGATATCTGAACGGGACTCTAACCGGGACTGAATCCGCAGGCCGGTGGTACCCTCTCTGCCGTCGATAAACACTTTTTGCATTTTTATTACTCCTTTTTTGCTTTTATACCGTTATTAGGAATAATTATACATTATTTCTTGCATAAAGTCAATGATTATTGAGAATTTATGCATTTCTATTTTATTTTTATGCAAATATTGCAAATTTTGCAGCCTTTGCTCAAAAATTTTAGGTTACTTGGGGGATTTTTGCTCTTGAAAGCCCTCGGTACTCTCTTTTACAAACAGAATTTTTACCGTCATAAACAGCAGCTTAATGTCCATAAGCAGGGAGTAGCGCTCGATATAAATTAAGTCCATATTCAGCTTATCGGAGGGGCTGGTGTTGTATTTGCCGTAGATTTGGGCGTAGCCTGTAATGCCGGCCTTTACCCTGTGGCGCAGGTCAAACTCGGGCAGCATTTGGTTATACTCTTCTACGTTTTCAATACGCTCGGGGCGGGGGCCGACAATAGACATTTGCCCAAACAGCACGTTAAACAGCTGAGGCAGCTCGTCCATACGAATGCGGCGGATGATTTTGCCCACCCTTGTAATGCGGTCGTCGTCCTCGGTGGCCTTTTGGGCGCCGTTTTTCTCGGCATCCTCACGCATAGAGCGGAATTTATAAATATTAAAATGCCTGCCGTTTTTGGTTACCCGTTTTTGCTTATACAGCACCTTGCCGCCGTCGTTGAGCTTAATGGCCAGGGCAATAATAAGCATAAGGGGGCTGCTGATTAAAATGCCAAAGGCCGAAATGCAAACGTCCATTAACCGCTTGAGCAGCAGCTGCTCGGTAGAGGGGCCGGAGTTTTTGCAAACCAGCACCGGCGCGTCGGAGATTTGGATTTGGTCGCTGTTGTTGATGACGATTTCGTTCATCGACGGCAGCATATAAATACGCTTGCCCCGAATATAGGCGTAGCGGAACAGCTCGTTTTTAAGCTTTTTGTCAAAATCGCCGATGAGCACCGCCTCGTAACGGTCAATCTCTTTTTTAATATCTTCCACGTCGCGGTCGATGGTAATGCCTTTTTCAATGCGGTAGCGCTGGCGAACGGTAATCATTTTGCGAATTAAATCTACGTTGGTGCGGGCGTTATCAAAAATAGTTAAAATATGCTTGGGCTGATACAGCTCAAAGTACACGGTATTGGCCGCCAGGGACATACCGCCGATGCAGCCCACCTGCAAAAGCATCATAAGTATAAAATACCCTATGGGCAGCATTTGCCGCGCCAGCAGACAAAGCTCTAAATAACTGATAAAATTGGTAAACAACACCGCCAGCGAGATACTGTACATTACCTCGTAGGTGCGGTAGACCCCAATGCGAAAGCCGCCGTACACCACCGTGAAGGTGACCAACAGCACCAGGTATGACAAAATAACGATTGTGCTGCCGATGTTATCTCGCTCGGCCAGAGCAACGCTGTAAAAGGTTTGCCAAAAGCCTAAAAATATGCAGGTTAAAACCAAAACCATTAACACCTTAATGGCCAGCATAATAGACTTACGGAATTTGGATAGTGCGTTCATTTTGCCACCAATGCAAGCAAGCTTGCCCTTTTTGTTTACTCTTCGGGGACATACCCCCGAAATTTGGCGCATACAATAGATTGTAGTAAGCCCAAATTAGCATTGGACCCTATAACCCTACCCTATAGCATATAACAAAACCCATATTTTGTCAAGAAAAAAGGGTGGTTTGGGGTGCTGGATTTTCTGCACCAAAATGAAGTTTTTTCGTACATTTTCACATAGGAGCCTACCGTTATGTTTTTTGTTTGCCTACCAACCCCTAACAAACGGCTTATCTTCCAAGAACGTTTGGTGGGTAACGCTCGGTTTACCCTGGTGTATATTCCCCTACGGCGGGGGCGCCCCCGCTGGAGACTGTTGCGCAAAAAAATAAAAGAAACGCCCTTTCAGGCCTTGGTGGCCGAGGGCTTGACGCCACCGGAGTTTATTCGCCCGTATTACACCGATGGCTACTACCGACGGCTGCTTTTAAACGCTTTTTTATACGTTACCGCAGGGGCCGAGCATTTGGCGCTGGTAGACCCCGACGGCCGTATGCCCGAAATAGCCGCCGCGCTGCTGGAACGGGCAAGGCAGGTAACGGTGTTTACCTTTGCCGAGGCGGCCTACGCCCCCTACTGCAGCGGGTGGCTGGCCACCCTGGGCACTCAACCGGTATTTACGCAGCGGCTCTCGGTTTTGCAGGGGGCGCGGGGAATTTTTGCCCCCTTTGCCTGCGGAGCGCTGCCCGGTGGGCCGAATACCCTGTTGTTTGGCCCCGGCGGGTACGGTATAGCCACAGCCGATTTGCCCCTACCGCTGCCCTATTTGCGGGCGTTGCCCGCAGGTATTTCGGCCTTTGCCTTTGCCGCCGCTTTGTACACCCAATGCGGTGAAACGGCTCTGCAGGACCTGCTGCCCCCTACCCTAATTTGGGGAAACGGCAGGGTGAATATACACAATTTAAAATCTAATAATTTTTGTGTTGACAACGCAAAATAGTTTTTATATAATAGGTATATTGTGAACTCCTATAGGACGTTCAATGAAAGGAAGGTATTCCCTTATGGCAAAACCGATTCTTTTAACAGATGAAGGCTTAAAGAAATTAGAAAACGAGTTAGAAAATCTAAAAACCGTGGCCCGGCAAGAAATTGCCGAGAAAATCAAGGTTGCCCGCGGCTTTGGCGACCTGTCGGAAAACAGCGAATACGACGAAGCTAAAAACGAGCAGGCTAAAATCGAGGCCCGCATTGTAGAGCTGGAAGCAATGCTCAAAAACGTGCAAATCATTGACGAGAGCGAAATTGTTACCGAGCAGGTGGGCGTAGGCACCAAGGTTACCGTTTTAGACGTAGAATTTGACGAGGAGTTAACCTACCGCATTGTAGGCTCTGCCGAGGCAGACCCCGAAAAGGGCTCTTTGTCTGACGAATCC
>CAZUJI010000160.1:1851-4170 GCA_964620235.1 uncultured Eubacteriales bacterium | reverse complement strand
GCCGGACAAGGAATCTATCTCGCACCATTTAGAAATTGGCTCGGTAGATTTTTATTACTCTGACCTGGCAGACTGCCAGCTACCCCGAATGAAGGGCTCCTCGGCCAACACACCGCTGCAAAATTTGGTGTATTTGGGCATAAATATGAATAACAGTCTACTGTCTAAGCCCGAGATGCGGTATGCCCTTTCGGCCGCGCTCAACCGCACCCAGCTGGCGCAAGAGGCCTATTACGGCTATGCCACGCCTGCCAGCGGGCCGTTCCCCGGCCAATGGGAGGAGCTTTTGGCCTACCAAACTATAGAAAAATTACAAAATACTGCACTAACTGTTGCCAATTTGGAAAAAATAGGCTATAATAAGAAAGATGCAGAGGGTTTTTACCTTTCGTCTAAAAACAAGGTGCTGCAATTTACCCTGCTTTGCAACAGCGACAACCCTTGGCGGGTGCTGGCCGCAGAGCAAATAAAAGCCCAGCTGGAAAAGGCGGGGATTCAAATCCATTTGCAAACCGTAGCCTTTGAGCAATACAGCAAGCGAATTGCCGACGGCAATTTTGAGCTGTATATTGGTGAGATGCGGTTGCCCAACGATTTAGACCTGACCCAAATGGCCACCCAGGGCGGCTCGGCTGCCTGGGGCGTGGTAGACGTTCTGCCCGAGGCCGCGGCCGGCGATACCTCTTCTGCCGCCACCTCTTCTGCTGCCACTTCCTCAGCGGGTACAAGCTCGGCAGCGGCGTCGGAATCCAGCGACTTAAACCTTGCCCAAACCATTGCCGCCTACAAGGCCGGCCAGGTGGTTTTGGGGGACGTAGCCGCCGCCTTTACGTCGGATATGCCCTTTTTACCCTTATGCTTCCGCAACGGCACCCTTGTGTACAATTCTGCATTAAAAACAGCGCCCACCCCCACCGTAACTGACCCTTACTTTGGCATTGAAAACGCTGTTTTTCAATAAAATAACAGGAGGAATCACCTATGATCGCTTATGAAACCCGAATCGGTACTGTGAATATCTCTAATTCTTATTTTTCGAAACTGATCGGCAAAGCCGTTACCTCTTGCTACGGTGTTGCCGGTATGGTGGCCGTAGGCAAGCAGCGCCTGCTGCAGGCCGTTACCCGCTCGGAGTATGCTGACAAGGGCATTCGCGTCCGCGGGAATATGGATTCGATTATTGTAGAGCTGCACATTGTAGTTACCTACGGTATGAACATCAACGCCATTGCCAAAAGCATTATCAATAAAGTAAAATATACCGTGTTTGAATCTACCGGCATTGAGGTAGAGAAGGTCATCGTCCGTATTGACGGTATTAAGGAATAATCCCCCATTTATTAAAGGAGTGTTATTATTTTGTTTAACGGTAATACCTTGCGCGACGCGATGATTTCGGGCGCAAATAATATTGCAAACCAACGCCAACGGGTAGACGAATTGAACGTATTCCCGGTTCCCGATGGGGACACCGGCACCAATATGAGTATGAGCATCGGCAACGCCGCACGCGAGCTTTCTACCTTGAATAACGAAACGGTAGATAAGGTTTCGGCCACCGCCGCCAACGCCCTGCTGCGTGGCGCCCGCGGTAACTCCGGCGTTATTCTTTCGCTTTTGTTCCGTGGCTTTGCCAAGGGCTTTAAGGGCAAGACCGAGATGGACGGCCCCGCCTTGGCCGACGCCATTGCTTTAGGTGTAGAAGCGGCTTACAAGGCCGTTATGAAGCCCACCGAGGGCACCATTTTAACCGTAGCCCGCATTGCAGCCGATTATGCCCGCGCTGCGGCCGACAAGGGCCAAAACGCTTTAGAGGTATTTGAAGAAATGCTGCGCGGCGCCAACGAGGCTTTGGCCTCTACCCCTGAGTTGCTGCCGGTATTAAAACGCGCCGGTGTAGTAGATGCAGGCGGTAAGGGCCTGGTGGTTATTTTTGAGGGTATGCTGTCGGTTTTAAAAGACGGGCAGATGATTGAAAAAGAGGGCGCCGACAACGACGCCGCCCCCGCAGCCGTGCAACGCAATGCCGCGGCCGAGATGGAAGAGGAAATCACCTTTACCTACTGTACCGAATTTTTAGTAACCAAGGCCGAGGGCAGCGATGCCGACGCTTTGGCTTTGCGCGCCTATTTAGAGACCATTGGCGACTGTGTCGTGGTGGTAGACGACGAGCAGATTATTAAGGTGCACGTGCATACCGACCATCCGGGCAACGCCATTGAAAAGGCCTTGACCTTTGGTGCTTTGATTAACCTGAAGATTGAGAATATGCGCGACCAGCACGAGCGCGCAAAGCACGACGCGAAAGAGCCTAAGCCC
>CAZUJI010000160.1:0-1841 GCA_964620235.1 uncultured Eubacteriales bacterium | reverse complement strand
CTGAGGCAGGCCCTGCCGAGCCGGTAGAAATCACCAAGCCTATGGGTTTTGTATCGGTAGCCGCAGGCCAAGGCATTAACGCTTTGTTTACCGATTTGGGCGCCGACCAAATTGTCAGCGGCGGCCAAACCATGAACCCCAGCACCGATGATATTTTAAGAGCCATTGAGCAAACCCCCGCCGAGACGGTATTTGTTCTGCCCAACAACAAAAATATTATTATGGCAGCCGAACAGACCATTCCCTTAAGCACCCGCAAGGTGGTTGTTCTGCCCACCCGCACCATTCCCCAGGGTATTTCGGCTATGCTGGCCTTTGATATGGATGCTGACGTTGACACCAACGCCATTGAAATGCAAAAGGCCTACGAGCGCGTTGGCACCGGTCAGGTTACCTTTGCCGCCCGCGACTCGGAGATTGACGGCAAGAAAATCAAGCAGGGCGAGCTACTGGCATTAAAGAACGGTAAGGTTAGCTTTACCGACCAAAATATGCAAAAATGCGTTAACCGCTTAATTAAAGAGCTGTCGAACCGCGACACCGCCTTTATTACCCTGATTTACGGCGAGGACGTTACCGAGGCCGAGGCCGAGGCCGTGCAAGAGGCGGTTATGGCCAAGTGCGGCCCCGACGTAGAGGTTACCCTAATCAGCGGTGGCCAACCTATTTACTATTTTATTATTTCGGTAGAATAATTTATGCAAAAGGATATTCGATACTTAAAAGGAGTCGGTGAAAAGCGCGCTCAACTGTTTGCACGGTTGGGTGTGTTTGACACAGACTCCCTTTTGCATTTTTACCCCCGCGCCTATGAAGATTTAAGCGCGGTTTACAAGATTTTAGAGGCGCCGCCCTACCAGCCCTGCTGTGTGCGGGCCAGCGTTTGCAGTGAGATTAAAGAGCACTACATTCGCAAAAATATGACCATTTATATCTTCTTTGTGTCTGACGGCGAGACCCGAATGCGGGTGACTCTTTTTAACACCAAATACCTAACCCAAAAGCTAAAAATGGGTGAAGAATACCTGTTTTTTGGCACGGTAAAGGGCAATTTGCTGAACCGTGAGATGTCGGCCCCCGAGATTTTGCCCTTAAGCGAGGCCCGTATTCGCCCCGTGTACCCCACCACCGCCGGCCTAAACGGCAAGATGATTGCGCAAACGGTAAAGCAGGCGATGGACTATCTGCCTGAGGGCGACCCATTCCCCCCTTATTTATTAGAAAAATACAGTCTTTGCTCTTTGCGGCAGGCGCTGCAGGATATTCACTTCCCCCCCAGTCAGGAAGCGTTGCGCCGCGCCAAGCAACGGTTGGTTTTTCAGGAATTTTTGGTATTGCAGCTGGGGCTAATGTCTTACAAAACCGATGCGGGCAGTACCTCGAATATTCGCATAGAAAAAGATTACAACCACGCCTACTTTTCGTTGCTGCCCTTCCCCTTAACAGGCGCACAACGGCGGGTGGTGGAGGAATGCACCGCCGATTTACGCTCGGGCAAGGTAATGCGGCGGCTGATTCAGGGCGACGTGGGCTCGGGCAAAACAGCGGTATGCTTGGCCGGCGTGTACTCTATGGTGCGCAACGGCTACCAATGCGCTTTAATGGTGCCCACCGAAATTTTGGCCGAGCAGCACTTTAAAACCGTAAGCCGCCTGTTTAGCGACCAAAACATATCGGTAGCGTTGCTTACCGGCTCTATGACGGCCAAGCAAAAGGCCGACGTAAAGCAAAAGCTGGCCTTGGGTGAAATTCAATTTGTAATTGGCACCCACGCCTTGCTGCAAAAGAACGTGCAATTTGCCAATTTAGGGCTGGTGATTGCCGACGAGCAGCACCGCTTT
>CAZUJI010000159.1:0-4185 GCA_964620235.1 uncultured Eubacteriales bacterium | reverse complement strand
CGCAATGCCCAGCCAGCTTTCGGGCGGCGAGCAGCAGCGTGTTGGCCTGGCCCGCGCTTTGGTAAACAACCCCTCAATTATTATTGCCGACGAGCCTACCGGTAACGTAGACCCCAATATGTCTTACGAGATTGTAGAGCTGCTTACCGAGATTAACCGCCGCGGTACCACCGTTTTAATGGTTACCCACGCCCATCAACTGGTGCGCGACTTTGGTAAACGCGTTATTATGTTAGACAAAGGCTCCATCGTAGCCGATAACGCAGATGGAGGTATCGTATGAAATTCGCAAGCTTAAAACACCTTACCTCCAACGGTTTAAAAAACATTTGGGTTAACCGCCTAATGTCCTTGGCCTCTATTGGCGTATTGGTTGCCTGTATGTCTATGATCGGCGTAGCTATGATTCTATCGCTGAATATCAACAAAACTATGGGCGATATTGAGCAGCAAAACGTGGTTATGGTCTATTTTAACGATAAGAACTCGGTGTTATACGGCGACCAGGACGCTTTAGCATCTATTCTTGCCCAAAGCACCTCTTCCGTTACCTCCGATGCCCAAAGCACCGATTCTGACACCGACGACACCGACGACACCGACGATACGCAAGCCACCGCAAGCGGCACCTCTTCAGATGCTACCGCCTCGGGCACTACCGAAGAAATTTTTATCCCTGAGGATGCTTACGTCATTCACAACGCCCAAGAGGCGCAGGCCTTGTGCCAAACCTTGGCCGGTATTCGCAACGTGGCTAAGGTAGAATACGTTTCTAAAGAAGAAACGCTCCAAAACGTAAAAGACAGTATGTTAGAAGGGCAAGAGCAGTATTTTGATTTTATCGATACCGATAACCCTATGTCTGACGGCGCCCGCATCACTCTTATTGATATGGAGTATTTCTCTCAAACCGTAGAGCAAATCAAGGCGGTGCGCGGGGTAGACTCGGTTTACTCCCATTCCGACATTGCCGATACCTTAACTGCCGTTAAAAACGGTATGGGTATTGCCGGTGTTTGGATTATTGGTATTTTAGTGCTGATATCCTTTGTAATTGTATGCAACACCATTCGTGTTACAATGTACAACCGCAAGTTAGAAATCAGCATAATGAAAGCGGTAGGCGCTACCGACGCGTTTATCCGCATCCCTTTTGTGGTTGAGGGTATTGCCATTGGATTAATTTCTGCGGCAATTTCTACCGGCTTGCTGTACTTCCTGTATAAGGCCGTTATAAATACCTTAAGGGATGTTTTAAGCTTAACCAGCGTTGTGCCTTTCTCGCAGTTTGTGTTGCCTATGGCCGGCATTTTTGCGCTTATCGGCGTAATCACCGGCGCCTTGGGCAGCGGCCTGATGATGGGCAAATATTTAAAGAAAGAAGGGAGTGAGTTCCGTGCGCTGTAAACGTTTTGTAAAGGCTTTGCTGAGCATAATGTTGGTTGCTGTATTTGTTGTGCAATCCTCTGCATTTACAGTAAAGACCGAGGCAAAAACAGTTGCGCAATGGCAGCAGGAACTTGCCGACCTAAAAGCCGAGCAGGCCGAAATTGAAAAGAATTTAAAGGGCTTAAAAAACGATATTTCTGAAAAAGAGGCTTATCGTAAAGAGCTGCAAAAGCAGGCCGACAATATGCAAGACCAAATTGATACCTGCAACGCTCAAATTGCTCAATACCAAAAAGAAATTAACGCATTTGAGGCCCAGATTGCCGACGAAAACGCCAAAATCGAGGGCACAAAACACTTGTTTAAACAACGTTTACGTGCCATCGCTATGAGCGGCGGTGACGCCGCCTCGTTAACCCTGCTTTTAAATGCCGATAACTTTGGCGACCTTTTGGCCAAAAGCGAGCTTGCTCGCAGTGTTTCGGCCTACGACCAAGCCATTATCGAAAAAATTAAGGTTACCATTGAAGGCATAAAGGCATCGCAAGCCTCTATATTAGAGATGCAAAAATCCCAGGCCGAGATGAAAGCCGAGTTGGCCTCTAATCAGCGCTCCTTAAATGCGCAAATCAACACCATTAACGACCAAATTAACGATATTGAAAACGATAAAGACGCCTATGATGACCGTATTGCCGAGTTGAAAAAGGCGGCTGAAGAGGCCGAGGCTTATATCAACAAGGCCAACGGCGGCAGCACAACGGTATTTGGCGGCCGCTTTACCTGGCCGGTGCCGGGCTATTCCCGCATTTCGTCCCCCTTTGGTTGGCGTACCGACCCATTTAACAGCAGTGAGAGCGAGTACCATAAGGGTATTGATATTCCTGCCCCCAAAAACGTGCCGGTTAAAGCCGCAGCCGACGGTACCATTACCATTGCCAACATTGGTTGGGGCGGTGGCTATGGTAACTATATTACCATTAAACATGGTGAATTTGAGGGCAACAGTTATGTTACCTTATATGCCCATATGAATTCACATGCCAGCGGTATTTACCCCGGTGTTACCGTTAAAAAAGGGCAAACCATCGGTTATATTGGCACCACCGGTTCTTCCACCGGTAACCATCTGCACTTTGAGGTGCGTGTAAACGGTGTGGTTTCTAACCCCGAAAAATACGTATCCTACGGTTCGTAAAATTAAAATTCGCCAATCCGTTTTAAATGGATTGGCAATTTTTTAGGAGTTTTATTATGAGATTATCTAATGATAAAAAGGGCGTTTCGTTGCCGGTTTTTATCGTATCCCTTATTTTGGCGGTTGCCCTGGCGGTGGGCTGCTGTTGCGGTTTTTTTCATCTGCAAACCGGTTGGATGAATACCGCTACCAAAACCAAGCTGGCCCAAATACAAGGCCTGCTTTCTAAATACGGGGTATACGGTCAAAATGAAGCCGCTCTGCCGGATGCCTTGGCCAAGGCCTGTGTAGACGCCGTTAATGACCCCTACGCCCAGTATTTTACCAAAGAAGAATACACCGAGTTTATCCATTCCAGCCGTGGCGAGTATACCGGAATTGGCCTAAACGTGGTGCAACACCCGCAAAACGGCACCGTTTATATCTATTTGGTGCATAACGATTCTCCGGCGGCCCTGGGTGGATTGCAGGTGGGTGACGAAATTATTGCCGTAAACGGGCTTACTATAGAAACTGACGGTTATACAAAGGTGGTTAACGGTTTGCTGGGCAAGCCGGGGGACGTGTTAAATATCACCTATACCCGCAACGGGGAAGAATATACCACCGGTGTGGAAATTAAAGCGTTTAAAAGCCAGTCGGTGTTTTATCAAAAGGTGCAAGATTACGGCTATATTCGCATCACAGGCTTTAATAACGGCACGCCCGAGCAATTTACCGGCGCCATTGGCGAATTGCGTCTGCAGGGCGTTCTGGGCCTGATTTTTGACCTGCGAGATAACGGTGGCGGTACGTTGGAGTCGGTGGAAGAAATGTTGGATTACATTTTACCCTACGGCGATATTGTTTCGGTGCGCTACGCCGATGGGGAAGAAGAACTGCTTTACGTTTCGGACGAAAAAGAAATCGACCTGCCTATGGCCATATTGGTTAATGAGTATACCGCCAGCGCCAGCGAGCTGTTTTCGGCCGCGGTGCGGGATTTTGACAAGGGTGTGCTTATCGGCTCTACCACCTATGGCAAGGGCGTAATGCAGCAAACCGTAAAGCTGTACGACGGTTCGGCCTTAAAATTTACCAACGCCTTGTTTTATCCCCCAAGTAAAGAGAATTTTAACGGTAAGGGCCTGCAGCCCGATATTGCGGTGGAGCTAAGCCAACAACAGCAAGAAAATCTCTATATTACACCCATTGAGCAAGACCCTCACGTGCAGGCAGCAATACATTACTTTTTAGCCGCATAGGTCCTCTATTAAGCGCTGCAGCTGTTCGGCCGAGTAAATTTCAACACCTCTTTGCAGCATCTCGCGGTCGGCTGTGGGTAGGTCCCGCACGTAGGGGTCGGCCATAATTTGGCTGGGGGTTTCGTCGTTTGGCAAAAAAACGGCAATTTTCCCGCCGTGCTCCCGCACGATATACATTATTTTAGGTGCGTTAGGCGTGGGTTGCGTTGTGCCGGTGTGGCGTGCCTGCCACGTAAACAAAAACACGGCGCAAATAATCAGCGTGCAAATAACCGATACTAAAAATACTCGTTTTGTTTCCATTTCACTCTCCTGCGGTGCGCAAATGGCGTATTTTTACTGTATTTTTTACAA
>CAZUJI010000158.1:0-4185 GCA_964620235.1 uncultured Eubacteriales bacterium | reverse complement strand
CACCATAACCGAGCAGGTGGTGTGGTGAGAAGCGATACATACGGTACCATTTTTTACCCCCGAAGCCTTAACGATCTCGATAATTTCTTTAGAAACGTCGTGGAAGGTGGGAATCCAACCTCTGGATTGCAGCTCTAACTCTTTTTGAAATACTTTAAATTCCATTGTAAATTCTCCTTAATTTTTATTTTATTTGATTTTCATCAAACGGTTAACTTTTTCATAAAATGCCTGCACAGCAAGGTAGCCAAAAAGCTGGCTAAACAGGATGCAAAAATAAATACAAAATAGGGCTGCCAACCGCTACCGTCTACCAATGCGCCGGCAATAACCGGGCCAATGGCGGCGCCGGTGCTGGCGGCTGAGTTCATCAACAATGCCGTGGTGGCTGCGTTAATATGGGCTTTAATTACTAACGGCAGATAGGATGCCAACAGTGAGCCGATAGACCGCGCAGCAGAAATAACCACCGTAGCCAAAGCAATGGCTAAAACCAAGCCCTTGTTAAATACAAACATATGTACAAGCGAAAAAACGGAGGAAGCCAACCCCAAACACGCCAAAAACTGTGAGAAAACGTTTTTGTGGCGTTTGCAAAGGGTAAGCCCCAGGTTGGTGCAAATAAAAGAGGAAACGTACAATATAATGGTAACCCAAACCGAATACGTGGCGGGCAGGCCGAACACGTTATGCAAATAGGTTGGGAACCAGTTGGTTATAACGTAATACCCGATATTTGTTACCAAACAGGTTAAAACCGATGCAACCAATATGGCTACCACAAGGCGCGGTATGCCGTTGGCTTTTTTGGCGGTCTGCTCGGGAGTAACCACAGATGACTCTGCCTTTTCTATGGAGCCGGTTTGCGAAAAATACCGCTCTACCCTACCCCGCACAACCACAAAAAACAATATGGCTATAAACTGCACCGCAGCAAACAACAAAAAGGTGTATTGCCAAATGCCGTGCTTTATAAAAATAGGCGCAATCACGTAGGAAACAACGGTGCCGCCCATAAAGCCCATACTCATAATGCCGCAGGCGGTTTCGTTCATATCCTCGGGCAGATATTTACCAAAATAATACATACACCCGCCCCAAACGCTGGAGTGCATTACACCGTTAAGGGCCAAAATAATCCAAAGCTGGTACAGCTTAGTGGTAAAGGGGATGATGCCGTACAATACCGCCGAGGCAATTACGGTATACGTCATTAGCCTGCCCATATTGATTTTTTTAACCAAGGGGGCCAAAATCAGCTGTGTAACCGCATAGGCTACGTAATAGGCAGTTAGGCCTAAGCCAACGCGCGCCTTGCTCTCGCCCAGCTTTTGAATAATTTCAACAACCTGAGAGCTGTACACCATCTTCATACAAATGGAGGCGGCATATACGCAAAAGCAGGCAATAATCAGCAACCAACAGTATTTTTTAGCGGTTTTGTTCATTTTATTTATTCATCTCGTCCCAAGCCTTGCGCACACCGGCAATCATCTCTTCAGCCACAGCGGCAGGATTTTCAGCCTTGGCAATGGCGCTGGAGGAGCCTGAGGCAGCAGAACCGGCTTTAATCATATTATAGCAATCTTGCCCGCAGCTGATACCGGCCGAGATAAAGGGAATTACATCAGGGTTGATCTCGCGGATCATACGGATAGATTCATCAATATACGACTGGTCGGCGGTGGTGCCGGTGCCGATTAACTCGGTGGGCTCGGCAACCAAGATGTTGGGGCCCAATTTGGCAATTTCTTTAACCTCTTCCACCGAGTCGGCGCAAACGATGGTGGCCAGACCAACCTCGTCGGCGCGGGCAATGGCGGCCTTAATTTCCTCTAAGGTCAGCTTATGCTCGGCGTGGTTAAGCATTACACCCACAGCGCCGGCGGCCTTTAAGGCCTCGGGCAGGGTACGACCCATACCGCGGCCAACAGGCAGGCTGTCCATATGCTGGGAGTAAACGTGCAGACGCTTGGTATTGTCGGCAACGTTCTTAATTTCGGTATCGGGGATATCCAAAATAATGTCGATATCGTACTTTTCGGACAAGGCGTCTAATTTTTTGGCCAAGTCCAGCAATACGTCGCCATACATATAGCACTTGGGGCCATACTCAAAAAACGGAGTTCTGATTTTGTAATTTTTATACATTTGCTTACCTCCCGTTAAGTCTTGCGCCCACGGCGCCACCCGGATGAATTAAAGCGAACATATCTTTGGTGTAGCCGGTTTCTTCCATTAAGGCGCAAATCAAGGCGTCGAACAAGGCAATGGTCATAACAAAGCTGGCGGTGGCCTGCATATTGTACTTATCGCTTTCGCGCTCTATCTTCATAGGCAGAATCACGTCGGCGTGCTGGGCCAGGTAAGACTCCTTATTCTCGGTAACGGCAATCAGCTTGGCGCCCTTTTTATTGCACACGTCAATAATGGGCAACAGCTCGGCGGTTTTGCCGCCGCGGGATACCATAACCATAACGTCGCCCTTTTTCAGGCCGCCTAAACCGCCGTGTACGGCCTCGCAGGGGGGCATAAAGCGAGCGGTTTGCTCAATGCAGCACAGAGTGTGGGCAAACTTTTTGGCTGCCACACCCGAAGAACCGCTGGCGCAGGTCATAATGTTATTGGCGTCTTTCAGCAGTGCCACGGCTGCGGCAAAGCTTTCGGCGTCGAAATAATCCAGCATATCGCTAACGGCCTTGGCTTCAATCTGAATGGAGTTTAATGCGGCTTGTAAACTTTCTTGTTTCATAGCATTACAGGTCCAAAATGGACTTTACCCCCATTGTATTCATAAAATCAGCGTTAAAGGCGTCTACCGCTTTTTTAATTTCGCTCATACCCATAGCAGAGTGTAAAATCTCGGGCTGAACGGTAACGGCTTGGGCGCCGGCCGAGAAGGCCTTGTGCACCTGCGCTACGTTTTTAAAGCTGGCGGCCAAAATCTTACCTGCATAGCCGTTTTCATCAATGGCCTCGCGGAAGTAAGAGATGGTGTCAAAGCTGTCGATATCCAAATTCTCCATACGGTTGAAGTACGGGGCAATGTAATCGGCGCCGCACTCTAAAGCCATTAAGCCCTGCAGCTTGGTATAAATGGCAGTGGCTGTAATGTTTACACCGCGGGCTTTTAAAAAGCGAATGGCCTTTAAGCCCTCTTCGGTAACGGGGATTTTGATATAAACGTCTTTGTCGATTTCGGCCAAAATGCGCTCGGCCTCGGCAATAATAGTGTCTTTATCCTCAGCGGTTACCTGCACGTGCAGGGTTTGCTGCGGGCCAATAATATTACGAATGGCGCGGAAGTGGTTAAAGAAATCAATTTTACCCTCTTGCTTAATAATAGAAGGGTTAGAGGTAACACCCTGGATGGGATAAATCTGACTGTATTTTTCAATATCGGCCAAATTTACGGTATCAAACAAAAGCTCCAATGCGAAAACTTCCTTTCTTGCAGAAAGATATACCCGATATAAAACTATATCGGGTATACTCGTAAAAAATTAATAACCTACTTTTTCCCAGCACGCAAAGGGAGCGGCAAGCTCGTCGCTTACGTAAACCTGGGTCTTCATCAACTGCAGCATAGAGCTGGGTACCAACGGGGTAACCGGGCCGTGCAGAACCAAACGGCTGGTCATTCTCTGCCAAGAAGAGAAGGTGTTGTTGGTAAGCAGTGCGTGTACTTCAATACGCTCTCTGGCGTTCTTTACATCGTAGGGGCCAATGGTAGCAGCGCAGGGCGGCACGTCGGCAATATAGCCGGATTGGCCGAATACACCGTGCAAAGAGTTTTGGGCAACGGTGAGGGGATGTAATTTAACGATTTTGGCTTTTTGATCAAAGTACTCGTCGTCTAAGCTGGTAATAATCTCTTTGCCGTGAACAAACTCTTCTACAGGGTCAATAAAGGCCATATGACCGGTCCAACCCGGAGAAGAAGAGCAAATGTCGGCGCCGCCTTCGCCCACGTCGGTGATCATATCGGAGTATTTGCCGATATTCTCGTTGGTGGGGTAATGCACCTGGCTTAAGGGCATACGAAGCTTCTCATCAATTTGATATACGAAGTATTTGAGCATAGAATGTGCAAAACCGGATTGATAGGTTTCTGGCGCAATGTTACCTTGGTCATCTGCCCACTCGTCCATAGCGAACGCGTGCACGTTGCGGCAGTTGATGTTG
>CAZUJI010000157.1:0-4194 GCA_964620235.1 uncultured Eubacteriales bacterium | reverse complement strand
TTTACAGGAGGAAATACATCGTGGTACAGAAGAATGCATTATCCAGGAGACAGTTCAAGGAATCTGAATTTGATGGCAGCGGATACGAATACAATCTGCGAAGCGGAGAGTTCGTTGCAACCATCGACTGCAAGCGGTGGGGGAAGCGGAAGAAGCTGGTCACCTACATGACCTTCGAAGACGGCCGCCGGATTGTGGCACCCACCTGGCCCCGAAGCAGCTATGAAGGATTGGCAGCTATGGCGGTTGGATCCAAGATCCGGGTCACTTACATTGAGAGCAGTAGAGGAAACCTGTGTATTCGGAGAGCTGTTTTGCTGGAAAAACCGCAATGCGTCATGTCTTGAAAAACTCTTTAGTGTGGTTTATACTATAACCAGAGTATGCGAATATAACCACCAGGAGGGAATATTAGATGGCTGGAGAAAATATTACAGCGCATCCTTATGTTGGCTATGTCCAGAGTGCTAATACCCTGTTCCATTTTATGAAGGAGTTTGGATATCTGAAGACGATCTTGAGAAAGAGAGCTATTGTTCCCCGATACTGTATTGAGACTATGGATTATCTGCATATTAGGAACGGAGAGCTTGATATTCAGGAAGTTGCAGTCTTGCAGAAATGTTTCTGTGATATTCCCCTTCATAAGCTTGCGGATTCTTTTAGTGTAATCGGAACTGGCCAGGTATATGATGACCTAACTTCTGAGGAGCAGTTCCGTGTTCAGCATCAGAACACACACTTTGATTTTTATGGCGGATTTGCTATCGGTTTTTCTAAAGACTGGAGCGAAAGAAAAAGGCTGCAGCCGATTCACTACTTAAACACTGAGTCTGCCTACAGTAACCATTTCGAAAGGCTTTTACCTGTAGCATTGGCGGCAGATGATTTGCCGGACGAGTATGTTGACGACGTGTTGTATAGATTGGCGTTCATTAAGCCTCTACGTGGAATAATGCAACGTAATTTTGATCGGGGCGAAGGTAAGGTAGTCAAGGTCGACATTTACAAAAACTTTCATGATGAATGTGAATGGCGTTTTGTTCCGGAGCATACAGTTACCGAAAGTCTTGATCTAAGCAACGTAATTGCCAACCCTCAAATAGTTAAAAATGGTGATACGGTGTGGGAAATGAATAAGAGCCTGGAAGATGAACGGTATCATCCGTTGTGGTTGGATTTTGACTATGATGACATCAGATATCTGATTGTGCCGGACAATAGCCATAGAATTGATTTAATCAGCGCAATATGTGAGATTCCAGAGGATAAATTCTCTGGGGATGCGGATGCTGACCTTCAGAAGAAAATACTTATCAGCAAGATTCTGGTATTGGATGAAGTCAGGAGGGATTGGTAATATGGCAAACAAGTTGAAGAATATCTTTTCTAATAATCCCCCGGAATATAAATCAACAGTAAGATTTCAGAGTAATGATGCTTACCGTAATTTTCGTGCAGCATTGGATGCTGTTGAGAAGGATGGCAGTGTTATATCAGTAGATGGCGTTGAATCTGTTTCAATGTTTATAGAAGACCATGGACTTAGAATACCAATAAAATATAGTGATGGTATATCTGAATTCATGGTAGGTCCAGCGATGGAATCTGTTCCGTTCTCTGTGATATGGGGGGGAAATGAAAAAATCTATAACTTCAGAAGGTATAGAATAAGTGACGGCATCGTCATGGAAACAGAGAGGCGTGCCGTTGTTTATCTGAAGCTAATTTTCTCTGAGGATGTACAGAAGGTAAAAATCACATATCAGATCCAATATGAGTTTGCAGAATCAATTGAAGAAATTGCTTTTGAACTAAGTGCCTGTATTTCATTTTTATCAAAATTCTATGCGCCAACGGCGGAAATGGGATCGGCTGAGGATCTTAATACAGTGAATGAAATTTTGCGCTGTCTACGATACACAGAAGGATTTATATCCCGCTTAAATGCTGTGGAGAAGGAATTGGGTGTTTCTTTTTCTCCGAAGGGGCTAAACACTCTGTCAGGTGAGGATCAACAAGATGTCGAAGAATTGTACCTGCTGTTATGTAAAAAGATTCCCCTAAGAGCTAATACCAAAATTACGTCTACAGAGGCTAATAAGATTGAAATATCCAAGGAGCGAGAAGAAATAAAAATTGGCACAAAGATTGCACTCTGCTTCACAAGGAAAATTGAGTTTGATTTACTGGGACAGCAAATTGTAATATACACAGCGAATGCTCTAATTAACGCAATTATTAAAGATTTTCAACAGAAGGGAAACCAGGTATCGGTTTTCTACGGTGATACAGATAGTCAACCTATGTATATTGCTTACACAGCTTTTTTGCAAGAAGAACAGGCCCAAAAAGAAACAGAGAGGAATATAGGTGGCGAAAAGGCCTATGCTGAAGCGCGAACAGCGATTCAACATATGAAAGAATATTTTGACACTATAGAGTGAGTTTCCAAATCTAAATATGGCTTGATAAGTCAACAGCGCATGACCGACTGTGGTCATGCGCTGTTGTTTTATCAAGGAAAAACAACATGAATGGAGGGAAAGTAATGAACATCCGAAAGAATATTGATTACAGCAAAATGTACGAAGAACTGGATATGCTGATGGCCCAGCACCTTCCTCAGATGGAACTGTACTGTGGGATCGGCAAGGCAGTGTGCCGGAGAACGGAAAAGGGTGCCGCTGTTATGGCATCCGAGTACCTGAACAAGCAGTACCCGGACGTGAAAGGT
The DNA here is from genome assembly GCA_964620235.1 of uncultured Eubacteriales bacterium. Lineage (GTDB taxonomy): Bacteria > Bacillota > Clostridia > Oscillospirales > Acutalibacteraceae > CAZUJI01. The sequence continues at coordinate 1,457 of CAZUJI010000157.1, read as the reverse complement.
TTCTCTCCCCGGAGTCTACGCAGAATGCGGGACTTCTACCGTACTTACGAAAACTATCCTGCTCTGTTGTCTCTTGCAATGCAGATCGGATGGATTCAGAATATGGTGATCATGGAAGCAGAGCTGACCATAGAACTGAGGGAGTGGTATATGAGTGCTGCCTTGCATTTTAATTGGTCCAAAACAGAACTCATTAATTCTATTAAGTCCTCTGCACATGAATATGTTTCTCTGGTCGAAAAAAACGAGGACGATAAGTCTGAGAATAGAGTTGCATGTATCAATAATTATTCCGTTGTACCTTCTTTCTGGAAAAGAGCATACAAACAGAAACTCTCATATAAGAAACGATATGAGAGTGGTTTAAAACGACGATGCCAAGATAAACTTCTTGTTTATTTTTGTGAGAGAAAATTGTTTTTGGATGTCATCATCGGTATAATAATATTATATCGGCACACAAACAGTAAAGTAATATAGCTATAGATAATAAAGGAGGTTTTATGGTGATAGAAGTGAAAAAGGCTGATGTTGCCCGTCGTGTGGGGTTCCTAAAAGTAAAATGTTTTAGTATACTTTATGAATATCTATTTTTTCTCGTAATATTTGCGTTTGCTGTAGTATTTTCAGCAATTTTAGAAACTCTGAAATTACCAATTCATACCTGTATTATAATCTCATTACTGTTTATCGTTGTTTCATATCTACTCTTTTTCAAAAAGAAGCGATGGGCTTTACGATGTAGGTTTTTAACGATATTGAAAAGTGGTTGTCTTTTACTTTACTCCATAGGTGGAAAAAGGTACACTGTAACAATGTGTGGTAAATTATCACATTTGAGTGATTGGAGGATTGTTAAATATTTTGGTGACAGTTTTCAGAAACTATGTAAAGATCATCTTTTCTTAACAAAAAGAAATATCTATGTATATATAAATACACATTCCTTATTTGCCAGGGGAATACTGAAGATTCTAAAAAGGGAATATTGTAATGAAAACCACTATTCCAAAGTGGATTTTGAGATGGAATCTCAACAGGGATATGCACAGATTGGAAATCATCGAGTCTTTATCACGGGACAAGGGAGAAGAAAAAATAAAATGCTACCATCAGCATATCCGCTATGGCCAACAGTGGAACAACTTACCGAATTTGAAGATAAAAACAAAGAAATAGACTTTTGGCTCTTAAAGATTCCGGTTGAGCTTTTAGCATCTACTAGAGATTACGAAACTAAATTTATGTAAATTTAGCTTCACTAAAACAAGTCTTGCAAAATACATTCCAGTGTTGTATCATATCAATCATGCGAGTAGATGTGCGGATTTTTGTGGTTCCAAACATAATGAAAATTTTATTTTTCTGATGAAAAATAAACATCTATAGTGTTTAGTGACCACAAAAAAGATCAACACTATAGATGTTTCTTCAAAGAAGTAAACATTTATAGTGTT
>CAZUJI010000156.1:0-4225 GCA_964620235.1 uncultured Eubacteriales bacterium | reverse complement strand
CTGCCACCATTCAAAGCGCCTTAGAGCCGGTGGCCGACGTGCATATTTACTCCCCCAGCGAGTTTGTAGGCGCCATTATGGGCCTGTGCCAGGAGCGCCGCGGCGAGTACATCGGTATGCAGTATATGGGCGACCGCGTAGATATTCACTACGTTTTGCCCTTGGGCGAGATTGTTTACGACTTTTTTGACGCGTTAAAATCCCGCACCCGCGGCTACGCCAGTTACGATTACGAGATAAAGGGCTACGCCCAGTCTAAGTTGGTTAAATTAGACGTGCTGCTGGCCGGTGAGGTGGTGGATGCGCTGTCCTTTATCGTGCATACCGACAACGCCTATGCCCGCGCCCGCCGCATTGCCGAAAAGCTAAAGGAGTTTATCCCCCGTCAGCTGTTTGAGGTGCCCATTCAGGTGGCCGTCGGCGGCAAAATCATCGCCCGCGAAACGGTAAAGGCTATGCGCAAGGACGTTTTGGCCAAGTGCTACGGCGGCGACATTACCCGTAAGAAAAAGCTGCTGGAAAAGCAGAAAGAGGGCAAAAAGCGTATGCGCTCCTTAGGCTCGGTGGAGGTTCCGCAGGAAGCCTTTATGGCCGTTTTAAAATTAGACGAATAATAAAAAGCACCGCAAGCAGTCGCTTGCGGTGCTTTTTTGAAATCAATTCCCTGTCGTGTTGTTGGTTTGGATATTGCCCCAGGCTTGCGCGTCGCCTTGGCCGAAATCGTTGTTTCCGGTAAACAAAACTTTGCCGTAGTCTTCTTGCCGTAACGCCCGTAACCCGGTGTGATACTGCACCGCGGGTACCCCCACCGCGCACACCAACACCGCCGCACACAGGCAGAGCGCAACTGTTAACCGAATTTTGCGCTTTTTCTGCATAGCAAAGCCTCCTTTTGTTTGGATTCACTTATATAATAACATATACCGTATAAAATATGCAATACGGCCAAAAAGAAATCAAAAAGGTGTGTGCTTTGCTTGGTGAAATGCCCAAATTTCAGACAATATGAATATTTTGCAAAGAAAATGAAAAAAACCTATACAAATCTAAAATAAATATGGTATAATGTCTTTGTATATAGTCGGGGCAGTATGCCCCAATATCAAAGGAGCCGCAACAATGTTCAAAAAGGCCGCTACATTGCTATTATGCGGGTTGCTTATGCTGCTTTCGGCCTGCAACTACAACGGTGACGTAAACAGTCTGTTACAGGCGCCCAAGCCCACCGGTCAGCTGCAGGATATTCAGCAAGCCTTAGAGCAAAGCATTACCGAAGAATACACGCTGCGATACCCCACCGACGGGGCGTATCGGTCGGCCTTTGTTCTGCGTGACTTAAACGCCGACGGCGTAGATGAAGCCATTGCCTTTTACAGCACCAAAACGGAGGATGCGGTTACGGTAATGCACATTTCTTTAATTCATAAAACCGAGGGCCGCTGGGCGGTGGCCAACGATTTATTTGCCCGCAGCAGCGGCATTGAGTCGGTCAGCTTTGCCGATATGAACGGCGACGGCACCGAAGAGATTTTTGCAGGCTGGGCCTCTTACGGCGATGCGGGGCGCACCCTTACGGTGTACTCGGTAAGTAACCACGTTATGGTGCAGCGCCTGCAAGAAAGCTACGCCACCTTTGCGGTATGCAGCCTCACCGGGGGCGACACCAAAGAGCTGCTTACGGTGCACACCGACGCCGAGAATAAAATTTCTACCGCCAAGCTGCACCGCTTAGAGCGCAACGGCGTTACCGAAATCGGCAAGTGCCAGTTAGACGGCAACGTAAGTGCCTACAAAACACCGGTCATTTCGGTGCTTAAGGGCGGCAAAACGGCGGTGTATATCGACGCCCAAAAGGGCCTGAGCGATATGATTACCGAGGTACTGGTTTGGAACGAAAAAACCTCCGCCTTAGAGGCGCCCTTTTACGACGCCAACCAGCAAGAAAACGTTTTGACGCTACGCTCCAGCGGTATCGAAAGCGCCGACTATAACCACGACGGCGTGTTGGATATCCCCACCTTGGCGTTGCTGCCCGCCCCCGAGCTGGTCAGCGAGGTAGACCGTATTTACGTTACCCAGTGGAAGAGCTTTGACGGCAGCGTTCTTTCCAACGTGGGCAGCTCGCTTATTAACGCGGCCGAGGGCTATTACATTGAAGTGCCCGAAAAATGGGGCAACAATTTTACCGTTATGCGCCGTGCCGACCAACGTCAGCGGGTGGTATACCGGTGGGATTACGAAAACGCCCAGTACACCGACGAGGTGGTGCGCCTGCAGGTATTCGGTATTGAGGAATGGGAGAAAAACAAGCAAAACTACAACAACTTTGTTGAAATTGCCCGCAATACCGAGAGCGTGTATGCCGGCAAGGTCAGCGAAGCGGGGGATATGAGCATCACCATTGAAGAATTAAAACAGAGATTCCATTTTATTGCATAAAGGAGGCAACCAAATGAAGCGGATATTGATTGTAGAAGACGAAACCGCCATTCGCGAGTTTGAGGTTATCAATTTGCGCCGTGTAGGGTACGAAACGGTAGAGGCCGCCAACGGCGAAGAGGCCTTGCGGATTTACGACAGCGACAAGCAGGGCTTTGACATTGCCCTGTTAGATATTTCTATGCCCGGGATGGACGGCTTTACCCTTTGCAAGGAGCTGCGCCGTCGCTCGGCCGAGCTGGGCATTATTATGCTTACCGCAAAAACCCAAGAGATGGATAAAATCAGCGGTTTGATGATGGGGGCCGACGATTACATTACCAAGCCCTTTAGCCCCACCGAGTTAAACGCGCGGGTAGACTCTTTATACCGCAGGGTAGAAATGCAAAGCAACCGCGGCGCGGTAAAGCCCAGCGACGAAATTACCTTAGGCGCCTTTACCCTAAACCTGCGGCGGCACACCCTTACCAAAAACGGCAAGCCTATCGAGCTTACGCAGGTAGAGTTTCAAATTATTGAGTATTTCTTCACCAACCCCGACACGGCGTTGGACCGTACCGACATCTTGAATCGGGTTTGGGGCGAAAGCTATTACGGCGAAGAAAAAATCGTAGACGTAAACATCCGCCGCTTGCGGATGAAGGTGGAAGACGTGCCCGGCACCCCCCAATATTTGGTTACGGTATGGGGTATGGGGTATAAGTGGAACACCCAAAACTAAAAACACTGAAAATTTTTAAAAAAAGGCGGTGAGCGTGGTGGAAGCAATTATTAAGGTTGGTGGGTTAACCCGCCGTTGGACCTGGAACGTTTTGGCGGTAATGCTGTGTGTTGTTACGGCCATTGTTGTGCTGTTCTCGCTTTTAATTACCACCTCTTACCGCAACGGTGTGGTGCAGGCTGCCGAGGGGTTAACCAAGGGGTTTGAAAAGCTGGCGGTAGTAGAGCCCTCAGAGTTTTATAACCGCGCCCGCCAAACCGCCGAGGCCTTTGAGCATAAAGATAAAATTGAGGTGCAAATCATCAACCACAACGGCGCGGTGATTGTATCTACCAGTGGGTTTGCCCCCGCCGAGATAGAAATGCCAGATTATCAATCGGCCCAAAAGGCCGCCACCGGTGCCGCCAACTGGACGGGGGAGAGCGCCAACGGCGAAAATATTATGGCCCAAACGGTGCTGCTGCCCGACTACGGCGCAGGCTCCAACGGCGCCATTCGCTGGGTAATCTCTTTAGAGCCGATGAACCGCCAGCTGTTTGTTATGATTTTGGCGGCGGTGCTTGTGGGCTTAATTATCGTGCTGTTCTCCTTTGGCTTGGGCACCTATTTCATTCGGTCGATTGTTCGGCCGGTGCAAGAGGTAAGTAAAACCGCCCGCAAAATTGCTATGGGTGACCTTACCGCCCGCTTAGAGGTAAAAGAGAACAACGAAATCGGCGAGCTGTGCGACACCATTAACTATATGGCCAGCGAGCTGGGCAGAGCCGAGAGCATAAAAAACGAGTTTATCTCCTCGGTATCTCACGAGCTGCGCACCCCCTTAACCGCCATTAAGGGCTGGGGCGAAACGGTAAAAATGTCGGTAGGCACCGATGACGACATCGTTTCACGCGGCACCGAGATTATTTTAAACGAGGCCGACCGCCTTTCGGGGCTGGTAGAAGAGCTGTTGGACTTCTCCCGTATTCAATCGGGCAAAATGGTTATGCACCTGGGGTGGGAGAACGTTCTGTCCATTCTGCAGGACGCGGTGTTTATGTACCATCAGGTGGCGCAGCAAAACGG
>CAZUJI010000155.1:0-4227 GCA_964620235.1 uncultured Eubacteriales bacterium | reverse complement strand
TTTGCAAAATGCCAATTTCCGCTATTACGCCCAAATCCGGTCACACTTCTTGTTATATCAGGCAACAAACCACCATTAATTTTTATAGGGATATCCCTACTTTTTCACCGCCACCCATTTGTCACACAAATAATGACATTTCTGGGGATATCCCTACTTTTTACAGGCCTTCAATTGGCACACAAATGGTAACACTCCTTGGGATATCCCTACTTTTCGCTGCCCCTCAATCCGCTACCCACTGGGGACACTTCTTGGGACATCCCTACTTTTTGTCACGCTTCAGTCGGCACACAGATTATGACACACATTGGGATATCCCAACATTTTTGTCCCCAACCAAAGGGACATCTTATCGTTTTGCAGACGAGAAATAAGGAGCCTCAGCGCAAGACGCAAATAGTTCCCGCACAGCGTAATTGCTTGTGCGGAAAAATTTTTTATTTTTTTACTTTTCGGAGCTTGTTTTATTTTGTCGGATTATGAACATGGAGAAAAAATCCATCCCGCCTATAATGAAGCCATAAGCAACACCCACAAGAAAAAAGATGGAGGTTCACATATGGCAAGAGAAGTTGAAACAATGGTGCTACCACAAAAAGGTGTCCTATTCTTGGGCGGGCATCAAAACATGACCAAGAAGCTACGCCAGCAGTTTCCTAAGTGGACATATGTTACCGATGATCAAATAAGACGCTGTTCCAGCATTAACCAGGCCGTGGTGTTCTATTGGACAAAACACAGCTCCCACAAAATGATGCGGTATGTGTACAGTAAGCTTCCGGAAGAAGCAAGTATCATCTACGTAACAGCAACCAATATATCACTGCTAATTGAGCAAATGCAAAACACCTACCAGCAAGTAGTTAGTTAAAAACATCACATATTTAGGAGGCTATTATGAAATCTGTTTTGACTATTTTTCTCGTGATTATTTTATTGGTTGCGGGTATCAACTCTTGCAGCAAAGAAGCCGACGACCCGTGGACAAACTATGACGGTAGCCCGATTGTGTGCCGCAGGACTGGTTGTGGCAAATCCCCGGTGTATTCGGATTGGGACAGAAGATACTGCTCCGCACATATCAAGGAAGACCATTACTGCCGCTACCCCGGTTGCTTAAATCCAATACCCAATAGCAGCACAAGAAGATATTGTTCTGAACATGATTAAGGCAACTTGCAGTATTAGAATTCCGAAATGGAAAACAATTCATTTTCGCAGAGGCAGAAAGGTCGGTGAAAGCCGGCCCGCCTGTTTCAAAGGTTTGGCTCATTATGATCGCCGTAACCGCTCTATAGGAAAAAGTATTCGGAATTTCTTTTGTGAGTTAAATCACTACGACAATTCCGGGAAATGCACAGGGTACAGCAGTAGGAGCGGTATAGGTATTACTTTGCATTATAGCAGTCGCGGAAATAAGATTGGATGTACATATTGCCTTCTGGGGGTTATTTATATCCATCGATAGTTTGGACTATATTTAGCGAGAATTATCTGTTATAATGTCAAAAAAGGGGGCAATCAAATGACGCTGAAAGATAGATTTGATAACATCATTAATGAAATTGAAGGGCTTGTCGACTCTGGACAGCATGACATACCTGAAATTACACAGAGCGTCGCCAGAAGTAATGGACTGGATTTACGTCTTCTTGCAGATGCGTTCCGCTTTATGACGGATATGACTTTGGGTGAATATATCAAGCGTCGACTCTTGATCTGTGCGCTTGATATAAAACTCGAGTGCGAGCTTTCTGTGGAAGAGGTATGCGAAAATACCGGATATGCGGATGCTGCTGCATTTAGTAAGGCATGCAAGAAGTTGTTCGACTATTCGCCAGCTCAGTTTACAAGAGAGATGTTATCAAAGCATTCTCCGTTGTTCTTTGATCGTTTGACTGCCGACAAGGAAGCGGATCAATTGGAGAGCGATACATTGATGACAAAAGAAAAAGACACCATCTGCGGTGTTTCTGTTATTCAGTTTGCTGATATTAAACAGGTGTTGGAACTGAGCGCAATCTATGGCTTTACGGATGAAGAAGCAGAATCCGTCTACCAATTGGCGCAGCAGTGTGAGGTTACCATCGCCCAGGCAGCAGAGTTTTATGATGATTTTAAACTGCAGCTGGAGAACAAATCAAACGTTCCTGGCTTAGACTTCTACGCAATGGCCAAATTGGCCTGTAAATATTCCTTGTCCTATAGTGAAGCGCAGGCCGTAATCTATATGCTCGAGAAAAACGGATATAGCGATATCCAGGATCTTCCGGAAGCCTTTTTTGATATTTATTTCAGCAGAGAAAACGAACAGTTTGCCGGCTGGGATGTTCCGTATATTTGCGAGATTGCAGAAGAATTGGAAGCTCACGATGTGTCTGTTGATGAGTTGGAGGATATCGCATTTCTGGCATGGATGAACGGAACCGATCTTTTAGATGCTATTGCGAACCACAAGAAGTACGAAGACTCGTTTAACAAGATGGCGATGGATGCGTTAAACGGGGGTGTGCCGGAAGATGACGCCGAAGGCTTTGGCTACAAAAACATTTGGGAGCTTCCGGAAGAATAATTTTTGAACGAGGAGGATAGAGACCATGGGAACAAACCAGCAAACAAAAAGCGTAGCGTTTTGCTGTCCTCATCATGGTGTGCTCAAAGGAACTCCAGAGTATTTTTCCGCAGAGTTTGGCTTGAAAAGGCTTGTTGATATTCCGGTTATGTATTGTGCTGCGTGCGGCAAATACTATACACCGTTTTCAAATCTACTGGCTGTCAAGCAGCTTCGATATAAGGGGCGTGAGGTTGTAGCCTCGCAAGGCCGTGTAGAAAAATCTGTTCCAAGAGAACTCGTGAGGGTTCCATACTTTGTGGATGCAGATAAAATGATGCCCAAGGACAAAGAGAAAAGTGCCAAAAGAAAGCGCGAGGAGAGACGCATTAATCGTTATGAAATTGCCCGGGTGAGCGGTCTGAATCGAACTGCATTCATTCATAAGATCATTTTAACTAATTATTCTTGCGATGAGTGCCTTAACTGCAACAACCGTCTTGTTGACTTTGTGAATTTTGTAGAGCTCGGTGAAAACGAGGGCGTGAAAGTCCCGGGAAAGTATTGTACCAAATGCAACACATTCTATGAATCCAGAGGAACGGCGTTGAAGGATTTGGTAGCCTCTCGAACGGTTCCGGAGACATATTCTCTTCATACAGAGTATTTAATTCCTCAATACTCGGAGAAAATGCGGGCACTTAGATCTTTGCGTTCTGGATCTCTCGCGATTCATCTGAGAAACCGGAAGTCAAATGAACATAGGCTGGTTGGTATTGTCACCTCTCGTACTGAAAGAAACATTGAGGGCGATGTTTTCCACTACAGTGATTGGATGGCTCGGCGGCTTCTTTTTGCTATATACCAGGATCACAGAACAATGGCTATTGCCGGCGATGAATTCGATATAGTAAAAACGCTCAGACTGGATTGGAAGAACGAGAGTTATTTGAATAGTTTGAAGATTGATACTATCGTGCTTCGAAAAGGCGGTGGCCTGTATAGGGGGCTGCCTCAGCATGAAGCCGAGTTGATAGACATCCTGTTGTATTCTCCGTTTACTGGCTGCTTTGAGGTTGCCCATGCTTCACATGACAAAGAGCACAATATCTTTTATATGGATGCTAAAGTATTTCGAGGTTTCGTAGAAAAGTACGGCAATCCCGGTGTCAAAATTGCTGCTTATCAAATCGGTGTCAGCAACTTCTCTACACTGCGCGATGAATCCATTCTCCATGCGTATGGGTATGTTGTAGGAAATGCCGGCTTGCCGACACAGAGCCGCGAAGCATTGCTTGGTGAAGTGATGGATCTTGGAATGATGTCTGTGGAGAGCATTCTCAACCTGCTGGAGCTCAATATTTCAACCCATACCGGAGATAAAAATGCAGATGCACGGGCTTGCTGGGAATCTGACAAACAGTTTGTCATGTCCTATAAAGTAAACCCCGAGCGTTTTGTTGTGGCGACAATTGGCCTCTAACAATTCACTGAAATAATCATAACCACCATACTGGTAGTTTTCTTTAGAAAAACAGCTCTGGTTTGAAACTCTCCTCAAACCAGAGCTGAACTTAACTTAAAGCTAAAAAGTTGTAGGCTCCAACGACATACAGGTTAACAGTTATACGCTCCTACCCAGTGGCTTTTCCTCGAAAGGTATATAGGCGATA
>CAZUJI010000154.1:0-4230 GCA_964620235.1 uncultured Eubacteriales bacterium | reverse complement strand
CGCAGCCGCTACGATACAAGGGCATTATCAAATATAGTTTTGCGTGAATCTGCAGAGTAATACGGTGTAGGGTCTGATTGATTCCGGCCGAGGTAAAACTGCTTTTAAGTGCCGCTGTAAGTGCAACCGACATTTTTAAGCTAAAATGCAATTCCGGCCCGCGCCCCAATAAATAATCTACACCGCTTAACGTACCCATAGGAATACCAACCGTTATAGGTTGTGCGGCAGAAATCTCCTTTTGCGCACGGCCGACTAAATCGGCCTTTAATGCATTTACACAGACCGAGTCTATTTGCACAGAAGCGATGCTTTGGTCTGCATTACGGGTGATGCGAACGATTTGGTCGTAGGTAAGGTTTTCTTCCTTTAAAAGCTGTTTAACCGTTTGATTTATCACCGTATTGGCAAAAATCTGCGCTCTGGCCTGGGCATGCTGCAGTAAAATCGGCCGAATGGTGTGGTCTAAGGATAACGCCAATATCAAACAACCTACAACAATTAAAAAAAGACCGAATTTTGCTTTATATTTTGTTCTTTTGGGCCGTTTTGGCGGTATTCGGCTCAAATCTAACCCCTCCTTCATACTTTTATACTACTCAAAAGCAGAAAGAGGGGTTACATTTTAAAAAATTATTTGTTTTGTGCGGCGCAGGCAATAATTTTGGCGCAAAGCTCCACACCTAAAGCACTGTCTAAGCAAAGGTCGTAATTTTTGCGGTCGCCCCACTTTTCGTGTGTAAACATACTATAGTAAGAATTACGGCGTTTGTCGATCTTTTTAACCACCTCGGTGGCTTTTTGCAAGGGATAATTCTCGCGCTCCATAATCCATTTAACTCTTTTATTAAAATCTGTATGAATAAATACACTTAAACAGTTGGGGTCGTCGCGCAGTACGTACTCTGAGCAACGACCAACAATTACACAAGACCCCTTTGCGGCAAGATCTTTAATAATTTCGCTTTGCAAAAGGAATAATTTATCGTTCATAGGTAAATCGGGCGTTGCGGCAACCGTATTTAAAGAATAAGTGCCCATAGACAAAGAATACAAAAAGCTGGAAGAGGGTTTTTCGTCCAACGCGTGCAAATAATTTTCGTTAATGCCGCTTTTGGTAGAAGCGATCTCAATAATCTCCTTATCAAAAAACGGAATATCCAAAATATCGGCTACCAATTTACCGATATCTCTACCCCGACTTCCAAACTGGCGACCGATGGTTATAACAGTATGATTCATATAAAAACCTCCTATGGAACAGTGTATAATTACTCTTTACAATATTATAACATAAAAAAGAACGGATTGAAACCCGTTCTTTTATAGAAATTTTATATAATTTTTTATTTAACTTCCACAGTCCAGTTAAATACGTCAGGCTTTCTGCCCCATTGAATACCGGTCAATTCGTCATACAGCATTTGAGATACTTCGCCGATTTCACCGTTGTTGATGATCATATTGTAGTCGTTGTACAACAACTCACCAATGGGAGAAATAACCGCAGCGGTACCGGTACCAAAAGCCTCTTCCAGCTTGCCGGCTTTGGCGGCCTCAGCCACCTCGTCAATCGAAAACTTACGCTCGGTTACGGTGTAGCCCTTGGAACGCAGCAACTCGATAACCGACATACGGGTAACGCCGGGTAAGGTAGAGCCGTCTAAAGAAGGAGTAATTACCTCGCCGCCGATTTTAAAGAATACGTTCATAGTGCCGACTTCTTCAATATATTTGCGATCAATACCGTCTAACCACAATACCTGCGTGTAGTTCTTCTGCTCGGCCTCGGCCTGTGCTTTTAAGGATGCAGCATAGTTACCTGCAGTTTTGGTGTAGCCCATACCGCCACGAACGGCACGAACGTACTTGCTCTCAACGTAAATGTTTACGGGGTTTAAGCCTTGGGGATAATATGCACCAACGGGTGATAAAACCACCATAAAGGTAAGGTGCTTTGCGGGGTGTACGCCCAATTTTGCATCGGTAGCAAAAATAAAGGGACGAATGTACAAAGAAGCATCTTTAGTTTGGGGAATCCAATCCTTGTCTACCTTAACCAACTCTTTAATGGCTTCTACGGCAAACTCCTCGTCAATAGCGGGAATACACAAACGGTCGTTCGAAGAATTTAAACGAGCCATATTGCGGTCGGGGCGGAACAAAAGAACGCGGCCGTCTTCTGCCAAATAAGCCTTCATACCCTCAAAAACCTCTTGACCGTAATGCAAGCACATTGCAAACGGATCGAGCTCTACCGGGCCATAGGGCACAATGCGGGGATTATGCCAGCCTTCACCCTCGTCGTAGTTCATACTAAACATATGGTCGGTAGAATAAATACCAAAACCCAGTTTATTTTGGTCAGCCGGTTTTTGCTTAGGATTTTTAGTTAATTCAATAGAGATTTTCATTTTTTTCACCTTTGCTATATATTTTTCAATTATTATAGCACTCTTAGTTTTGTTTCGCAATAGCGCAAATCAAGTTTTTTCAATTATCTATAGAAAAATCAATTCTATTGTTGTATAATAGCCTTAGTAAAATTCTTTGTCAGGAGGGCAATATGAATATTATTGTTGTAGGCTGCGGCAAAATCGGTTTAGCCATTATTGAAAGCTTGGTTGCCGAAGGGCATAACGTAACCGGTGTAGACAACGATGCCGCTTTAATTGAAGATATTGTAAACAAACACGATTGTATGGGTATTTGCGGCCCCGGAACAGATTACGATACCCTGGCAGAAGCCAACGTAAAAGACTGTGAATTATTTATCGCAACCACAGGGTCAGATGAATTTAATATGCTTAGCTGTTTTTTGGCAAAGCGTATGGGTGCATCCCATACCATTGCTCGCATTCGCAATCCGGAATATAACGATAAAAACTTAGGATTTATGCGTCAGCAGTTGGGTATTTCTATGGCCATTAACCCGGAGCTTTTGGTAGCAGATGCGGTTTTTAACGTGTTGCGACTGCCCTCTGCCGCCAAAATAGAGACCTTTGCCCACCGCAGACTGGAAATGATTGAACTTCGCTTAAAGAACAATTCGGCGTTGGACGGAATGAGTTTAATTGAAATGCGCCAGAATTTTAAGGCTAAATTTTTAATTTGTGCCGTTCGACGTGGCGAAGAGGTGTATATCCCCGACGGTAATTTTGTACTAAAAAGCGAGGATCGCATTGGCATTACCGCTTCCCCTGCTGAGATTCAAAAACTGCTAAAATCCTTAGGAATTATGCAAAAGCACGCCAAAAATATTATGATTTTAGGTGCAAACAAAACCTCTTATTATTTGGCAAAAAATTGCTTAATGCATCTTCTAACGTTAAAATTATCGACCTCAGTGAAGAACGTTGTAATGCTTTTTGTGAGGTTCTACCCGAGGCAGTGGTCATTCACGGTGATGCTGCTCAGCAAGAGGTTTTACTGGAGGAAGGTATTCGCAATACCGATGCGTTTGCCGCTTTGACGGGTATTGACGAAGAAAACATCTTACTTTCGTTATTTGCTGCAAATCAAAACGTTGCAAAAACCGTTGCTAAGGTAACCCGCGACGAATTTGCCGCTTTGGCAGAAAATATTGGCATTGAAACCACGGTGTCGCCCAAGCACGTTGTTACCGACGTAATTGTTCGTTATGCCCGTGGGCTTGAAAATTCCATTGGTAATAAAATGGAAAGCTTATATAAAATTATGGACGGCAAGGCCGAAGCGTTAGAGTTTTTGGTACAAACCGACTGTTCTGTTTTAAATACACCGCTTAAAGATTTAAATCTGAAAAAGAACGTTTTAATCGCAGGGATTATTCGCAACCGCAAGCCCATTATACCCACCGGTAACGATTGTATTTGCAGTGGTGATATGGTTGTGGTTTTGGCGGCCGGTCACCGTATAAACGATATTTCGGACATTTTGAAATAAAGGCAGAAAAATATGAATTATAAAGCTGTATTTAACACCGTTGGGCGGATTGTTACTGTAGAAGCTCTTTTGATGCTTTTGCCGATCGTTACCGCTCTGGCGTATCAAGAATATCATTCTTTAAAATATTTTATTGTTGTTATGGTGCTCGCTGCTGTCTTTGGCGCGGCGCTTTTACTCGTTTTTCGTAATAAAGACCGTCTTGTTTTTGCCGGCGAAGGTTTTGTAACTGTGGCCCTTGCTTGGATATTGATGTCTTTAATTGGAGCGCTTCCCTTTTATTTATCAGGCGCTATTCCCAGTTAT
>CAZUJI010000153.1:0-4290 GCA_964620235.1 uncultured Eubacteriales bacterium | reverse complement strand
CCTCAATCAGCAGCACGTCGTAGCCGGTTAAATCGGCGCTGATGTCTTTTTTAACCGTTAATTGCCCGCTGGAGGTGGTGCCTGCGCCGTAGGACGACACCGCCATAAACTCCAGCTCGCACTTGTTTTTCATTTGGCGAACCAAATCGGCCATAAACATAAACGAGCCCTTAAGCACGCCTACCACCAGCAGTTTTTTGCCATCGTAATCCCGATCGATTTCGGCAGCCACGCGGGTTACGATGCTTTGAATATCCTCCTCGGAGAACAAAATGCACTCCATATCTTTACGCATATCAACCATATTAATATACCCCATTGCTTTTTGAATACTCTGTGTTTTTAACTTCTGAAACAACTAAAAATTTTTGACTTGCCGCATCGGGCATTACCCGCGCGTCTACCCCAAACCCCTGCACGAACAAGGGACCTGCATCGTCGGCCAAGATCGGCACGCTCTCGCGCTGCGAAAGGGGGATATTTGCCTCGCAAAACAGTTTTTTTAAGGATTTTGTGACCCCGCGCTGCGCCGATTTGAATCGGTCGCCGCTTTGGCGGGAACGAAGTAGGATTTTTCCTGTTATTTTATCATAATCTATCGTAGATTTGGATAACAAACTGTGAATTTTTTGCAGATTTTCGTATTCTTGGCACGATACCAGCTGCAGCCGCAGGCCGGCAACGCAAATCGGGCCGTTTTGCGGTAGAAGCTCTACCGTTGGCAAGGGTTCACCTTGCGTTTTGCAAACCTGCAGAACACCGCCCTTAACCTGAGCAAAAAAACCGTCGGGCAGGCCGGTGCGACCTGCTTTTTGCAGACTTAACTGCTCTACTGCCTGCAAATGCAAGGCATCTATCGGCGCGCCGGCTTGTTGCAGTAATAACTCTACCACGCGGGCGCGCAGGGCGGGATGCAACTCGGCTACGCCCTTGGCGTTAAGCCCCTGCCCTGCTTGCAAAGCCGCAAAAGCAGCAGTGGCAGACTGCAGTAAATAGTCTTGGTCCTGGCGCAGCTCGCGGCAAAGCCTTGCAGCGTGCTCTACCGCGGCGGTGTTAATCTCTTTAAGCCTTGGCACAACCCGGTGGCGAATACGGTTGCGGGTGTATTCGTCGTCGGCATTGGTGCTGTCGGTACGGTAGCAGGCTTGCTGCTCGGCCAAATAGGCTTCTATCTGCTCGCGGGTACAAAACAGCATCGGCCGAATAATCTGCCCCCGCTGCGGCGGGATACCGCACAAGCCCTTTAGCCCCGTGCCCCGAGCCAGGCAAAACAGCAGGGTTTCTAAATTATCGTTAGCGGTGTGGGCGGTGGCAATTTTGCCCTTGGCCACCTGCTGCAAAAAGTCGTAGCGGGCGCGGCGGGCGGCCAGCTCTACGCTGCATTTTTGCTGCTTGGCCATTTGCGCCACGTTGCCGCTGCCGCAAAACAGCGGTATGCCCAATTTTTGACACAGTGCCTGCACAAAGGCTTGGTCGCCGTCGGACTCGTCGCCCCGCAAACAGTGGTTATAGTGGGCGGCGTACAGCTTATAGCCATACTCGCTCTGCAGAGCCGCCATAGCGTACAAAAGCGCTGTAGAATCGGCGCCGCCGGATATGGCTACGGTTACCTCGGCCGTATCCCTCAGCAGGTCATAGGCCGCAATGGCCTTTTTGATTTGCTCTAACATCAATGATGCACATCCTGTGTAGTAAAGCGGGTATGCTGACCGTCCCAATACAGCGGAACGGTACCAACCTCACCGTGACGGTTTTTGGCCACGATACACTCGGCCTTGTGCTCATCCACCACCTGATTGGGGTCGGTATTTTCGGCCTCGTAGTACTTCTCACGGTACAAAAACAGTACGATATCGGCGTCCTGCTCAATAGAGCCGGACTCACGCAGGTCAGACAGCATAGGCTTATGGGATTTGCCCTTGGCCTCGGTGCCACGGGACAGCTGGGCGCAGGCAATTACCGGCACGCGCAGGTCTTTGGCCATAATTTTCAGGTTACGGGTGATGTCGGAAACCTCCTGCACGCGGTTTTCTTTTCGGGTGGCCGACTGCATAAGGCCCAAATAGTCTACCACCACCAAATCTACCTTGCGCATACGCAGCAGCTTGGCCCGCATTTCGGGCACGGTGATACCCGAGGTTTCGTCAAAATACAAATTGGTGCCCGAGAGCTGCTCGCCTGCCTGAGCCAAACGGGTCCACTCCTCTTGCGAGAGCTCGCCGGTGCGCAGCTTTTCGCTTTTAATGGCGGCCTCGCTGGACAGTACGCGCTGGGCCAACTGGTCGCGGCTCATCTCTAAAGAGAAGAAGCAGACCGTTTTGCCTGCATTTACCGCCACGTTGCGGGCGATATTTAAGGCAAAGGAGGTTTTACCCATACCGGGACGGGCGCCTAAAATAATCAGGTCGGTTTTATTCAGGCCGGTGATAATACGGTCTAAATCGCTAAGCCCGGTGGGAATACCCTTGTAATCGGCGGCGGTGGCCGGGTCGGACATTTTGGTGAGCCTGTCGTAGGTCTCGTTTTGCAAAACGTCTTTAATATGCTTTAAATCGCTGGTTTCACGGCCTTGGCGGATATTGTAAATATCTTGCTCTGCCTTGGCCAAAAGCATATCGGCGTCAATATAGCCGCTTTCTCCCCTACCCTCGGTGGAGTTGCCGGTGGCGTCGTCAATAATCTTGCGGGAGGCCAGAATTAAGGCGCGAACGTAGTATCTGTCGCGTATAATGTTGGCGTATGTAGTAATATTGGCGCTGGAGGGCACCCCCTGCACCAAATTGGTCAGGTAGGTTTTGCCGCCGGCGCGGTCGTAGTTCTTTTCGCTGCGCAGCCGCTCTAACACGGTAATAAAATCGATGCTCTGGCCTGCGGTGCTCATATGCATAACCGTTTCGTAAATAACGCGGTTTTGCGGCACGTAAAAGAACTCCGGCTTGATAATACTCATTACCTGATTGATAGAGGGCGGGTCGATTAAAATGGCACCCAGCACCGACTGCTCTGCCTCGTTGGAAAAAGGCAGGCCGGTACCCTCAAAAATGCCGGTTTCGTGTTCTGCCATAGTTTTATTCCTCTCATTAAACGTATTTGCTTAAAGTGACGAGTTCCGCTCTTGTCACCCTAGGCTTGCACTTCTACCGTAATGGTGGCAGAAATACCGGTGTATAATTTTACCTCGGCCGAATAGGTGCCGTAGGCTTTAATGTCGGACATTTGGATTTTGCGCTTGTCAATATCCAAGCCGGTTTTGGCCTTAATTACAGCCGATACCTCCTTGGCGGTAACCGCGCCAAACAGCTTGCCGTTAGCGCCGGCCTTGGCCGAAACGGTAAAGGTCTGCTTGTCTAACCGAGCGGCCGTATCTTTGGCGGCCTTTTCTTCCTCGGCCTTGTGGAACGCCTTGGCGTCCTCGCGGCTTTTAAGCTCGCTCATAGCGGCGGCATCAGCCACTACAGCCAATTTTTTAGGGAACAAAAAGTTGCGGGCATAGCCGTCGGACACGTTGCAAAGCTCGCCCTTTTTGCCGTGGCCCTTTACGTCTGCTAATAAAATAACCTTCATTTAAAGCATCCTTTCTATAAAAACAGAGTTACTGTTGATAATTGTCAATGGCTTGGGTAAGCAGCGCCTCGGCCGCATCAAAATCGGTGGTTTTGATTTGCGCCGCCGCCATAGTTCGGTGACCGCCGCCACCCAGCATTTCCATAATCACCTGCACGTTCATTGCGCCGTAGGAACGGGCAGAAATATTGATTTCGTGACCGATGCGGCACAGCACGAAGGCCGCGCCCACGTCGGCAATACCCAGCAGCTCGTCCGCCGCCTGGGCGGTGGCCAAACGGGTTTGGTCGTTTTGCACCTGGGTTTGAGCAATGGCGCAATTTTTGTACACCTTGGCCGACGAAATAATAGCGGCCTTATGTTGATACAATTCCACCGTACCGGCAAACAGTTTTTTAACCGCCACCGGGTCGGCCCCCTTGTTGCGCAAAAAGGCGGCCGCTTCAAAGGTACGGGTGCCGGTATTGAGCACAAAGTTTTTGGTATCTAACATCATACCCGAAAGCAACGCCTCGGCCTGCACCTGGCCCACGCATTTGCTGTTTATGTACTGCAAAAGCTCGGTAACCATTTCGCAGGTGGAGGAAGCCGCCGTTTCGTGATAAAAAATAACGGCATTGCTGATATGATCTACCGCTTTGCGGTGGTGGTCGATAACCACAACGGTATCGCAAGCCTCGTAGATGCGGGGCTCGTCTAAGAACGAGGGACGGTGCACGTCTACTA
>CAZUJI010000152.1:0-4345 GCA_964620235.1 uncultured Eubacteriales bacterium | reverse complement strand
CGCAGGTGCCGTTACACAAAACAACGGCTCTTTGCGGAGCTTTGGCCTCTACCTCTACGCCAAGCACTTCGGCCAAAGCAGCAGCGGTAGCAGCACCACCCGGGGCACACAGGTTGGGCGCGCACTTGCCGGCAGCCAAAGCCTCGGCATACGAGTCACAGCCGGTGTAGCCGCAAGCACCGCAGTTGGCGCCGGGTAAGCACTCACGTACCCTTTCTACGGTATCATCGGTGGGTACAGCCATTAAAACCGAGGCAATCGACAAGCCAAAGCCGGCAATCAGGCCTACGCCGGTAACAATTAAAATTGCAAATAAAATATCCATACCGGCACCCCCTTAACCTACAATCCCCGAGAAACCGAGGAAGGACAGCGCAACAATTGATGCTGCAATTAAGGTAATGGGCAGCCCCTGCAGCGATTTGGGAATATTGCAGGTTTCTAACTTACCGCGAATACCGGCAAACAATACCATAGCCACCATAAAGCCCAAGCCTGCGCCTAAGGCGTTGAAAATAGACTCTACAAAATTGTAGCCTTTGGTAAAGTTTAAAATGGTAATACCCAAAACGGCGCAGTTGGTGGTAATCAAGGGTAGGTAGATACCCAACGCCTTGTACAGTGGGGGAATAAACTTTTTCAGCACGATCTCAACCAGCTGTACCAGCGCGGCAATAATTAAAATAAATACAATGGTTTGCAAGTAAGCCAAACCGGCAGGTACCAAAATCAAAGCGTAAATGGGCCAGGTTACCGCAGTAGAAAGCAGCATAACAAAAATAACGGCAATGCTCATGCTCATTGCGGTATTTAATTTTTTCGAAACGCCCAAGAACGGACAAATACCCAAGAACTTGGATAAAATCATATTCTCGGTCATAATACCGGCCAGTAAAATGGTGATCAAATTAGTCATTCTCGGTCACCTCTTTCTGTGCAGCCTCGCAGCCGGGGCAACCACCTGGGCAGTTGCCGCAACCTAAGGACGTAACCGGCTTTTTATCCATCGCAACGGCTACCTTGTTGGCCAAAGCAATCATAACGCCAAACACAAAGAAGCCGCCGGGGGGTAAAATCATAACCAGCATAGGCTCAATTACGCCGGCCGTAATGGGAATACCTAAAATCATACCTGTACCAATCAGTTCACGAATGGCGCCCATCAGCACCAGCGCGGCGGTAAAACCGATGCCCATACCCAACGCGTCAAAAATCGAGGGCAGAACGCTGTTTTTACCTGCAAACATCTCGGCGCGGGCCAAAATAATGCAGTTTACAACAATCAAGGGTAGGTAAATACCCAAAGATTCGTTAATGGCGGGCAAAAAGGCCTCAACCAGCATTTGTACCACCGTAACAAAGCCGGCAATAATGGTAATATAGGCCGGAATACGCACTTTATCGGGAATAAATTTACGCAGCAAAGAAATGGCCACGTTCGAGCAGATTAAAACCAGCGTAGCGGCCAAGCCCATACCCAAACCGCGGCTTACAGCGGTAGAAATCGCCAACGTGGGGCAGGTACCTAATACCAGGCGCAGAACGGGGTTCTCTTTAACAATACCGTTGGTAAAAACCGTGGTCAGTTGTTTTTTATCCATTATTTTTCCGCTCCTTCCCGGTTAATGTTGCTGCCGTAGGCCTCAAATGCGCGGTTAACGGCATCGGCCACAGCGTTAGAGGTAATGGTGGCGCCGGTTAATGCGGTAATTTGGTTGTTGCCCGCATTGTTTTTGGCTACACCAACGTCGGCGGTTAAGCCGACGAATTGCTTTTTAAAATTATCGTTGGTAGCGTTTTGACCCAAACCGGGGGTCTCGTCGGCTACGTCCAATACCTCAATGGCGGTTATTTTGCCTTGGGCGTCAATGCCCGTCATTACCGAAATGGGGCCGCCGTAACCCTTGGCCGATGTGGTAAACACGTACCCGGCTACCGATTTATCGGCTGACAGGGCGGTGTACCCGGTGCAGTCGGCAAACGAGGCGTCCAGCGCAAGGGCGGTGTATTCCTCAGCGGGTAAAACCCGAGCCATAGCCTCTTGCTCCTTTTGCACGGCTTGCTGTGCAATGGCGTCTTTGGTTAATGCGTTGGTACCGGCCAAAGCTGCCGAAACCACCAGGCAAATAATTACCAAAGAAAGGGTGGGCTTTAAAATTTGCATTAAAAGCTCTTTTTTCATTTTTTTGCAGCCTCCCATCCTAAAGGCTTCGGCATGGTCAGCCGATTGATATGGGGGGTGAGGATGTTCATCAATAAAATAGAGAAGGAAACACCCTCGGGCAAAGAGCCGAATTGACGAATCAGGAAGGTAATTAAGCCGCAGCCAATACCAAAAATCAGCTTGCCGCTATCGGTTAATGGTGAGGTTACGTAGTCGGTAGCCATAAATATAGCACCCAGCATTACACCGCCCGAAAGCACAGCCGTCAGCGGGTCGCCGCCGAAAATCCAAGAGAAAATACCCACGGTAGTAATAAAGGCTACCGGAATAATCGGAGAAATCACGCGGCGCAAAACCAGGTATAAGCCACCTACAAGTAAAAGTAAGGCGCAGGTTTCACCAATGCAGCCGGGGGTAACGCCGAAAAATAGCTCCTTTAAGGTATAGCCCGAAGCATCCACCAAGGGCGTAGCGCCCGAAACTGCGCTGTATGTACCGTTTAGCCAAGCGTAGGGCTCACTCCAAGTCGTCATCAGGCTGGGGAAGGATACCATCAGTACAATTCTGGCGGTGATGGCGGGGTTGGCAAAGTTCTGCCCAATGCCGCCAAACAGCATCTTAACAACCACAATGGCTACGGCGCTGCCTAAGGCTGCAATCCAAAGCGGAATAGCAGGGGGCAGGTTTAAGCCCAGCAGCAGGCCGGTAACCACGGCCGAAAGGTCTTTAACAGAGGGGTCTCGCTTTAAAATTCTGCCGGTAAGGTATTCGCTAAGCACGGCAGAGGCAATGCAGGTTACAATAACCAACGCTGCCTGCCAGCCAAACAACACAATACCTGCAATGGCGGCGGGGCACAGGGCGATGATCACATCCAGCATGATCCCGCGGGAAGAATCTACACTGCCCAGGTGCGGAGATTGAGAAATAACCGGTTTATCCACGGTGTAATCATCCTTTCTTTTGATTGTTGCGCACAGCAGCTTTGGCAAGCCGCATCAGCTGAGTTAAGGGACGGTGCGAGGGGCAGCTGTAAGCGCAGCTGCCACATTCCATACAATAAGAAGCGCCGTGCTCTTCCATTAAATCTAAGCGATTGGCGTGGTAAGCAACGTCGATTTCGGTGGGCATCAGCTGCATGGGGCAGGCCTTAACGCAACGGCCGCAGCGAATACAGGGCGCCACAGGCTTTTCATCGCTTAATTTTTGGCTTAGGGCCAAAATAGCGTTGTTTTGCTTTAATACCGGCGCGTTGCGGTCTAAAATGGTAATACCCATCATAGGGCCGCCGTACAGCAGCTTATAGGGATCTTGGGTTAAGCCGCCGCAGAACTCCAATACCTCAGAAACGGGGGTGCCAATGGGCACACGCACGTTTTTAGGCTCGGCAATGCAGTCGCCGTCAACCGTTAAGCGCTTAGACACCAGGGGCATACCGGTGCGGATAAACCGATTTAAAAAGGCCACGCTGGTGATGTTCATTACAATGCAGCCAATGTCGGCGGGCAATTTGCCAACGGGCAATTGACGGCCGGTAGCGGTGTAAATCAACACCTTCTCAGCGCCCTGGGGGTATTGGGATTTTAACCGCATTACCTTTACCTGGTCCTCAGGGTCGTTGCGCTGCGATGCAATCTCCAAAAGAATATCCAAGGCCTTGGGCTTGTTTTCTTCCACACCAATTATAACGTTTTTAATATCCAATACCCTTTTAATGAGGTATATACCGTCTAATATGTCCTGGGCGTGCTCCATACATTCCCGATAGTCGGCCGTAATAAATGGCTCGCACTCGGCGCCGTTGATGACTAACGTGTCAATAGGCGTTTCGGGCTTTTTGGTTAATTTAATGTAAGCAGGGAAGCCTGCGCCGCCCAAACCAACCAAACCGCTGTTTTTAGCGGCAGCCACCAAATCCTCAGGTGTTTCCACCGGGAAGGGGGCCAAATTCGGGTCGGGGGTCATTTCGCCGTCCGAGTCAATTACAACCGCTTCGCAGCTTTGGCCCGAGGGTAAAATAATGTTGGTAATGGCCGATACCGTACCCGATACGCTGGAGTGAATAGGCGCACTGACAAAATGCACACACTCACCAACTACGGTACCAACGTACACGGTATCTCCTTTTTTTACTGCCGGTTTACAGGGAGCCCCGATATGCTGTTGCATAGCTATGGTTAC
>CAZUJI010000151.1:0-4366 GCA_964620235.1 uncultured Eubacteriales bacterium | reverse complement strand
ATATAAATTCGTTTAATTTTTTGGTTTGGGATTGTTTGGTAAGGGGTTTCCCATTTCATCTCTGTTTATAGGGATGGCCTTAAGGTGAAAGTGAATACTTCCGCACGGACAAAGTAAATCCATTTCATATTTTTCTTTTAATCCTCTATATGTAAAATCTCCACCGCAACGTATGACTTCGCACCAAGTAAATACTTCCAACATTACCCGTGGGCACATTCCTTCAGGGCATCCATAGGTGAAGACAAATTCGTCGCCTTTTTCTAAACCAAGCCTACAAGAAGCGGCTTTTCCGTTAATAGCAGTTAATTCGAATTTCCAGTCTTCAACAACCCATTTTTTCATAATATATTTCTCCTTATATAAACAATCTGTGCTTTTATCGTTAGTTTTGCATTTCTAATTCCATAGTATTAAAAATTGCACGGCCGCGTTTACAGGCTCCCTTCGGGAGGGAGCTGGCGCCGTAGGCGACTGAGGGAGAATGCGGTACAAGCAGATTTTATCAAACTTAAAGTTTCGCAGGCTCCTTCCACCGCTATCGCGGTCCCCCTCCCTCTCGGAGGGAGGCTTTCAGAATCGGCAAATGACCAAGTCTTTTGCCAATTCTGGTTCATATTACAGTAACTCTCTGCGGTGTTTTACGGCTCTATCAATACCCGCTTCCATAACGAGTCGGTGGCGGGGGTAATGGGGCAAAGCCCCAAAGAGAATTGAAGGGTGTCGCCCATCAGGCGGTATCGATTGTTTAATTCGGGGCCGCAGGCGTGGGAGCCTACGCCGCTTTGCATTACGTCGGCGTAAATCACCGTTTTATCTGATTGCGGTAACTCGTAGTTGTGGGCGGCCGTTTGCAGCTCCTTTGCGGTATAGGGCGAGGCGTTAAAATCAAAGCCTTGGGCTATATTATACAGCAGTAGGCCGTTTTTGCCGCTGTCGTACACCGCCGCATAGCGGGTGGCGTAGCGGTTGCCGCTTTCTTGCGGGCGAATATAATCCACAGGGAATCCGCTCACCTTTTTTTGGAATCGGCCAACGTGGGCAGCGTGGTGCATATCTACGTAGCTGTCGTAGGGGCCGTAGCCAAAATAATCCACGTTGTCGGCCTCTTTGTGTAGCGTGAAGGTCAACCCAAAACGGGGGAAGTAGTGCAAATATCGGGTGCGGGTCTGGGCGGCGGCGTCAATTACGCCCTTGCGGTTTTCAAAATCCACAAAGGGACTTTTTTCTACCTGCGTATCCACCCAAAGGCGGCCGTCACCGTATACCCTCCAGCACATACTGCCCTTTAAAAAGGGCGGAAAAGCATCGCTGCCGATGCTGTAGTCGGCGTGAATCACCACCGCGTCCCCCTCGGTGGTTACGTGACAGTCGTATACCCGAGCGGCGGCACGGTCAAAGCCAACGCTGTACCAGCGGTCTTTTATTGTACGCTCGTTGTCAATAGGGGCGCGCCAAATGTTCCACCGCATAGGTGTTTTAAGCAGCTCTTTAGAGTTTACACACAAACGGCAAAAGGCGCCGGTGGTTTTGTCAAAGCTGTAAATAAAATTATCCCCTGCGATTTTTACAAGGTTCCCCTCTTGGCTAAACATAGGCGCTTGCCCAATTGTGGGGGCAAGAAAAGCAGCTTGCGTGGGCAGCGTAAACTGACAAAAGGCCAGCTCGGCATCCATAGGCACCAAATCCTGCCGATTATTTTTAAAGGAAAAACGAATATAAGCAAACCCGTCGCCGGGGAGGGTGTAATTTATCTGAATTTCGGTGCTTTGCCCTGCGGGAATGGTCAGCGGCTCTAAAATGCCGCCGTCAATTACCTTGCCGTAGTGGGTCAGCTCCCAGGTGCCCGTCAGGCGGGTCATATACGAAAAATCGTATAAATTATAAATGCGGAAGATACCCTTTTGCGGGTCCAACATCTCCATTTTTACCGGCTGCGCCACGTATTTTAACTCGGTTAAGCCCCGCATAGGCTGCTTTAGGGGCGATACTAAGCCGTCGCAGCAGAAGTTGCCGTCGTGACGTACCTCGCCAAAATCGCCGCCGTAGTCAAAACGGGGCTTGCCGTCGGCCGTTTGACCGTGGTATAAGCCGTGGTTAAACCATTCCCACACAAAGCCACCCATACAGCTGGGGTATTTGCGAAAACGCTCCCAGTAGTCGGCCAAATCGCCGGGGCCGTTGCCCATAGCGTGGGCGTATTCACATTGCATAACGGGGCGGTGGTCGGGTTGGTTGCACACGTCGTCAAACCACTCCGGTTCGGCATACATACGGCTTACCACGTCGGCCTCGGGGGCAAAATCGGCTAAATCCCGCGCAGAGGAGGGCGCCGTTTGCTCGTAATGGGTAAAGCGGTAAGGGTCGCGTGCCTTGGTGCGACGCAACGCCTCGGCGGTGGCGCAGCCATAGCCCGATTCGTTGCCCATACTCCAACCAATGACACTGGGGTGATTTTTGTCTCGCTCCACCATCAAGGCCACCCGCTCAAGAATTTGCTCCATCCAAGCGGGGTCGTCTACAATTGCATTGCTGATAACGTGGGGTGCAGAGATTTGGCCGGTGCCGTGGGTCTCTAAATCGGCTTCATCTAACACGTAAAGGCCGTATTGGTCGCATAATTCGTAAAAACGGGGGTCGTTGGGGTAGTGAGAGGTGCGTACGGCGTTGATATTGTGCGCCTTCATTAAAGCAATGTCCTGCAGCATATTCTCCACGCTGCAAACGTAGCCGGTGTAGGGGTTAAAATCGTGGCGGTTTACACCGTTGAGCTTTACGGCGCGGCGGTTGATTTTAAATACCCGGTTTTGAATCTCTATTTCCCGAACGCCCACCTTTATAGGGATATATTCCCCCGCGGCTTCTATCACAGCGGTATATAAATCGGGGGTCTCGGCATTCCAAAAAATAGGCGAGCGCACGTTAATGGCGGCCTGCCCCTCGGCCGAAAAGGGCACGCAGCCTGCAATTTCGCCGTCGGGCGCATACAAAATGAATTTGGCATCCTCAGGGTTAATCACGTCTATCTCGGCGCAGATTTGGGCAGCGGAATAATCGGCCGCAATATGGGTGGTTATAAATACGTCTTGCATACACCCCTTGGTGCGCGCCAGTAGATATACGTCTCTGAAAATGCCCATCATACGCCATTTGTCTTGGCATTCTAAATAGGTGCCGTCGCACCACTTAAGCACAATTACAACTAAGCGGTTGCTGCCGGGCTGCAAAAAGCGGGCAATATCGAACTCGGCGGTGTTGTGTGAGCCTTGGCTATAGCCTACGAATTCGCCGTTCAGGTATAAATAAAAGCAGGAATCTACCCCTTCAAAAACCAGGGATTTCTCTAACCCCTCCCACTCGTCGGCAAGGGTAAAATCGGTGGCAAATACACCGGCGGGGTTATCGACGGGTACGAAGGGCGGGTCAAAAGGAATAGGGTAGTGCGTATTCAAATACGCAGGCTTACCGTAGCCCTGCATCTCTAAGCAACCGGGCACCTCTATCTGCTTCCATTGCTGCAGATTTTGCGAAGGGTCAACGACCCACTCCGGCACGTCTGTGGCGCGGCTATAGTATTTAAACGCCCATTCTTTACCCGACAGCAACATAAAACGGCTGCTTTCCTCCCGCAGGGGAAATTGGGTTTGGTAGTTTTTGCTGTAGGGGATAAAGTAAGCCCGTGGCGCCTTAGCGCCTACGCGGGTTACAGATAAATCCTCGTGATAATTTGTTTGCCAAAGCATACAAAAACCTCCTAAGCGGTGTTTTACAACAGCTCGCCGTTTTGAATATACAGTCGGGGCACCCGTTTTGAAATGCCGCAGACAATCTCGTACCCAATAGTGTTGCAAAGAGCGGCTACGTCATCGGCCGAGAGCTTGCCCTCAGGGTCGCCAAACAAAGTAACCTCATCCCCGGGCTGCACGTCTATATCGGTAACGTCTACCATAATTTGGTCCATACACACGCGGCCTACCACGGGGGCTTTTTTGCCGCCAATGAGCACAAAGCCCTTGTTGGACAGTTCTCGGCGGTAGCCGTCAGCATAGCCTACGGATAGGGTGGCAATTTTGCGGGGGGAGTCGGCCCGATAGGTGCACCCGTAACTTATATAATCCCCGGGGGCAACGGTTTTAACCATAGCCACCAGCGTTTTTAGGCACATTACCGGCTTTAAACCTGCGGGTAAGGGCAGCCCGGGGTTGGGGCTAAGACCATAGAGCACAATGCCCATACGGTACATATCACTTTTAATTTGGGGCGCAATCAGTGCGGCGGCCGAGTTACTGCAGTGGACGGTTAAGTGGGGGTAAACCTTTTTTACCTGCTCTACCACGTAGCAAAAGCGCTGGTATTGCTCCTGCAA
>CAZUJI010000150.1:0-4380 GCA_964620235.1 uncultured Eubacteriales bacterium | reverse complement strand
AGCAGCTTAATGGGCTCTACCAGCTCAAATTGTAAATCCTCAGGCAGGCCGCCCACGTTGTGGTGGGATTTAACTGCCTTTTTGCCCTCGGCTTGCTTAATGCTCTCTAAAATATCGGGGTAGATGGTGCCCTGCGCTAAGTAAGACACACCCTCTAACTTGCGGGCCTCGTCGGCAAATACGTTAATAAACTCGGCGCCAATGATTTTTCGCTTGCGTTCGGGGTCGGCAACGTCGGCCAATAAATTCAAAAAGCGGTCGGTGGCGTCTACGTAAATTAAGTTGGCGTCTAACTCACCGCGGAAGATTTTTACCACGTTCTCCGACTCGTCCTTGCGCATTAAACCGTGGTTTACGTGTACACAAACCAGCTGCTTGCCAATGGCTTTAATCAGCAATGCGGCTACTACCGAGCTGTCTACACCGCCCGAAAGGGCCAAAAGCACCTTTTTGTTGCCCACCTGCGCCCGAACGGCGGCTACCTGCTCTTCAATAAAGGCATCGGCCAAGGCTTTGGTGGTAATGCGTTCCATTGTGTCCGGTCTTTTATTAGCGTCCATAATCGTTCCTCCTGTTAAGGTATATATAGATTTTTAAATTACAGTAAATGGGCCCGTTGCTCTTCGGGGGAGGCGGGGTGAATGTAGCCCGGGGCAATGTCAAACACGGTTTTGCAGCCGACGGCGCCCTCGCAACTTAAGCGGTAGGCCGCCCGGGCGTAGGCTACCAAAACGCTGGCGGTAAACTCGGGGTTAGAGTCTAACGTTAATTTGTACTCAATGACCTGCTTGTTTTCACCCTGCAGGCCGGTTTTGCCGCTGCACAGCACCGTGCCCCCGTGAGGTATACCGCTGTGGTTGGCGTTTAATTCCTCTTGGCTGATAAAATGCACCGTGGTGTCGTAATCGGCAAAATAGTTGGGCATAGTTACAATGGCCTCTTCAATGGCGGCTAAATCGGCGCCTGCTTCGGCCACTACAAAGCACTCGCGGGTGTGCTTTTGGCGGGTGGTGAGCTCCGGCTCTAAGCCTTGGCGCACCTGCTCTACGGCCGACTCTACGGGAATGGTGTACTGCCGCGCGTCTTTTACGCCGGGGATACGGCGAATGGCGTCGGAGTGGCCTTGACTGACCCCGCGGCCCCAAAAGGTGTAGTCTTTCCCACCGGCCAAAATGGCTTGCCCCATCAGCCGGTTTAAAGAGAACATCCCCGGGTCCCACCCCACCGAGATGATAGCCACCTTGCCGCCGGCTTTGGCTGCGGCGTCTACCTTGGCAAAATGCCGTGGGATTTTGGCGTGGGTGTCAAAGCTGTCAATCACATTAAAATATTCAGCCATGGCCGGGGTTTGCTCCGGCAGGTCGTTGGCACTGCCGCCGCATAAAATCATAACGTCAATTTGCGACTTCATTTTCAGCGCATCCTCCATAGCGTAAACCGGCAGCCCTGTGCGGGTTACCACGGTAGAAGGGTCGCGCCGAGTAAACAGGGCAACGGCCTGCATATCGGGGTTGTGCTGCAGGGCACTTTCTACCCCGCGGCCTAAATTGCCGTAGCCTGCAATGGCAACACGAATTTTCATCTGCTTCACCTTTTCGTTCATAATAGAATAATTATAGTAATATTTTGTAAAAAAATCAATAAAATGCGTAAAAAATAAGATTCAGGGCAGTAAAAATTCTGCCCACTCCCGTTTTGTTTTTTGTGAAAATCCGCTATTTTTATTTGCTTATACCGGTGCACCACAGGAACCGTCCGTTATTTTTGCACCGGTGTTATGCTTTGCAGAGCCATTTGGCAGTTTGCCGGCGGTTTGTTTGATGATCTTTGCCACCTGCCGGGCGCATAACGTAACGCCGTCCTCAGATAAATGAATATTATCCTCACAAATATAGCGGTAAATATCTTTGGCCACCAGACTGTGTAGATCGTTGATTATTACACCTTTTTCGCGTAGTTTTGGCACAACGATCTGGTTGTAGCGTTCTATACTCGCATTTTTGTTATACTTATTTTCCGGTCTTACCGGCGTGGTGGTGGCAAAAATAACTTTATCGTGCTTTTTTAGCAATATATCGGCAATTCGGAGCATATTGGCTACGTATTCTTCTTCGGTAGAAAAAAGTCCGTCACCAAAAAGGTCACAAATATCCCACAAACCGTTGTTCCAGTGTACAATTTGGCTGCCCTCCATTTGCCGGGCCCAATCAAACAATCCGCGAAGGGTGTATTTTGCAAAACGACAATTGTCTTTGGGTTGAAAAACCAAAAAATCCTTTCCAAGAAGTTCGGGTACCACGTTACCGTAGCCTATCTGACGGATAGAGTCCCCAAGTAAAGT
This sequence comes from uncultured Eubacteriales bacterium, assembly GCA_964620235.1. Taxonomy (GTDB): domain Bacteria; phylum Bacillota; class Clostridia; order Oscillospirales; family Acutalibacteraceae; genus CAZUJI01. The sequence goes on along the minus strand of CAZUJI010000150.1, from coordinate 2,039 downwards.
TACCTTTATCATCGTTTCTACCTCCAATGTAAAATCAGTAACCGGTCACCGTGTACTGTCCTCTACCGTTTGCACCTTTAAAATATTGGTGGTGCCCGGAATATTCAAGGGTACGCCGGCGGTAATAACCACCCGATCCCCCGGGGCAACCAGGTCGATCTGTTTGGCGCAATCTATGGCGTGCAAAAACAGCTCGTCCGAATCGGTCTGGTCTAAGGCCAGCACCGGGTACACACCCCAGGACAGCGACAATTGATGAAAGGTTTTGAGTACCGGTGTGGCGGCAATAATGGGCTCGTGGGGGCGGAATTTAGACACACGCCGCGCCGCATACCCTGACTTGGTAACGGCAATAATGGCTCGGGCGTTTACGTCCCGTGCGGTGGTGCAGGCAGCGTCACAAATGGCGTTGGTGGTGTCGGTGGTGTCGTTATCGTAAGAAATACCGTGGTAGGCATCCATATCAAAGGCGTCTAATTCGGCTTGCTCGGCGATTTTAGACATAACACGTACCACCCGAGCGGGATGATGCCCCACTGCCGTTTCGCCCGAGAGCATAACCGCCGAGGTGCCGTCGAATACCGCGTTGGCTACGTCGGAAATCTCAGCACGGGTGGGGGTAGAGCTGTGGATCATAGACTCCAGCATTTGGGTGGCGGTAATGACCATTTTACCCGACTGATAACACTTTTTAATGAATTTTTTCTGAATCCCCGGCAGGCGTTCAAATTCAATCTCTACACCCATATCGCCTCGGGCCACCATAATGCCGTCGGAGTGGGCTAAGATTTCGTCAAAATTCTCTACGCCCTCGCTGTTTTCAATTTTAGAGATAATGCGAATATCCCGACCGCCGTGATAGTCGATGAATTTGCGCAGGGCAATAACGTCTTCTTTGCTGCGCACAAAGGATGCGGCGATAAAATCCACGTCCTGCGCTATGCCGAAACGTAGGTCGGCCTCGTCTTGGGGGCTTAAATAGGGAATATCCAGCCGCACGTTGGGGACGTTTACGCCCTTGTTGTTGCCCACCGGACCACCGTCTAACACGGTGCAAATTACGTCGGTGTCGGTGGTGGATTGCACCTGCAGCAGCACCTTGCCGTCGTCAATCAAAATGCGCTCGCCGCCCTGCAGCTTTTGGGGCAGCAGGGGGTAGGTAACCGAGGCTTCTTTTTGGGTGCCGATTACCTCTCGCGCGGTAAGAATAAAGGTATCCCCCTTTTGCAGGGTAACGTTATCCTCTTTAAACAGACCCAACCGAATCTCGGGGCCTTTGGTGTCCAGCATCAGCGCGGCGGGAAGCTTTAACTCGTCACGCACCTGGCGGAACAGAGCAATGGTCTGTTGGTGGTACTCGTGGGTGCCGTGGGAGAAGTTGATACGGGCTACGTCCATACCGCTTTTGAGCATATCGGCCAGCACCGCGGCATCGCGGCTGGCGGGGCCTAATGTACAAATGATTTTTGTTCTGCGCATTCAAAAAACCTCAATTCTAAAACTAAACACGGAGCAAAAACAAACCTTTGCCCCCAATATATTGCTTATATACAGTATACCACAAACGCTGCCCGTTGTAAAGCCGATGAAAACAAAAAAGAGCCGAAAGGCAATCGGCTCTTTTTGCGTATTTTTACAAATTATGCTTTGGACAGCTTTGCGCCGGCGTAAATGTTGGAGATTTTCACCTCAAAATTTACCGTGCCACCGGCCGAAAAGGCAATGGGCGCCAGCGTGTGGGAAATGCCGGCAAAATCGGGCTCCATATTGTCGTAAACGGCGTGAATGGTGTGCTGCCCGTCGGCCACCGAGATGTTGAAGGTGCTGTTGCCCTTTTGCTTGCCGTAGCTGGCGCCGTCTACAAACACGGTAACGGTGTCGTAATAATCTGCGTTGGTTACTTTTACAATAATATTTGCCATATTTATTTATACCTCTCTTTCGGTTTGTTGAGTTTAGTATAGCATAAAAGCGGTAGAATCGCAATAATTATTCATTATTCATCAGCCGAAGGCGACTTCATTCTTCATTATTCATTT